>JANPLI010000033.1:0-5514 GCA_031426455.1 Hymenobacteraceae bacterium
GCAACCTGGAAGCGTATTCGCAATGCCCGACTAATATTGACATATTTAATAGTCCATGCAACTGGTTGGCACCGACATCCGAATCCGAGCGTTGCGATTATTTTAATACGTGTAATGGCTCATGCGCGGGCGTACCGACCAACGCTTTCGGCAACCAAACCTCTCACAACGGGGGTACCGGATACGCGGGCATTTTTATGTCTCCATCGCAAAACTATACGCGCCAGTACATAAAATCAACCTTAAGTCGAAACTTGACACCAGGCAAAACCTATTATTGCGGCGTCTGGTGGGCACTGTCCAGTAAATCGCAGTACGCGATGGAATCCCTTGGCTTGTATATAAAGTCAAACACTCTTGGCGAGCGGGGCTTTGGCACCTCAAGTGAGGGGGTTTACCAAGTGTACGACCCCAGCATTTCCGATTACAAATACGTGACCGGCCAGATCGAATCGACCACACGTGGCACAGGCACCCTCCTGACCAGCCCTAACGGGGAGTGGCGCCCATTGCACGGGTTTTTCCCGGTCCCGGTGGGGCAATCGGGTCTCAACGAAATGGTCATTGGAAATTTCGACCCGTATGATCAGGCGCTCCCGTCCGGTTCCGGTTCCCCCTATGGCTGTTCGCTCGGGAGCAATTACTTCGGTGCGGAGTACTACTTGGACGACGCCATTATTTGGGAGTTGCCCGAGCTGCCAACCACCACGATTACGTGCGCGCCCGGCCCGGTGCAGATTGGTTTTCCCACAGCGCCCGTTGCGCCTTCGGGCGTCGTGCTGACTTATAGCTGGGCCGCCACGAATGGCGGACAAATTCAGTCCGGTGCATCCACACCCAACCCGACCGTTAATGCCAGTGGCACCTATACGCTGACGCTGGGCGTCAATGGGGCAACCTATACTTACACCACCACGCCGATTCAGGTGAGGCTCTTACCGGTAGTCACCCTCTCCGGCCCTACGGCCGTGTACAATAACCAACAGGCCGTCATCACGGCTTCGGCACCTAATGAAGCCGGCACCGGCAGCTGGTCGTGGCCGGCAGCGCTCAACGGCCGTGTCAGCACGACTGCGCCAACCAACGCCGTGGGTGGGGCTACCTGGACGCTAATGGCGCCCACCGCCGGAATGGCTACGACGCCCATTGGCACCTACACCATCTCTTATATTTATCAAATAGGTTCCAGTGGCTGCACCAAATCATTTTCCACCACCCTCGTGGTGCGCGCCTTCGACTGCCCATACCCGAACGGCTCGCTGTTCGACGCCGATAAAATCCTGACTAATCAGACCCTGACCAGCACGCGCACCTTCTCGGCCCGCCACCTGATCCAGGGCACCCTGACGTTAACCAACGGCGACTACTTTGTGGAGCCGAACGTGATAATGTATTTCGCCAAGGCCCTCAACGGGGTACAGGGCAAGCTCATCGTCGGCGATAACGCCCGGCTGCTGGCACGCGCGGCCATCTTCACATCGCCCTGCGCCGATATGTGGGACGGCATCGAGGTACAGCCCAATAGCCGGGGGCTGTGCATCGGCAACGTGAACGACAACTTTATCTCCCCGCTGCCCACGGCCTACCCCCTCACGCTGCCCTACAATGGCCTCGACCTGGGTACGACCAACAGTGAGGTCAGCTATGCGCGGCGGGCCGTGACCTGGACGAACCCGGCGGCCACCGCCAACCCGGTGCGGTTGCTCTATGTACGCTTCGACCACAACCTGCGCGGCCTAACCTGCGGGGTCGCCCCCACCGAGGCCCCGGCCGTCGCGGCGGGTAGCGCCATCCTCAACTGCCGTTTCACCTCCAGCCCTTCGCTGTTCAAGGACGGGACGGTGGCCGAGTTGGGCACCGCCTACGATAACTATACCCACATCGGCATCAACCTGGACGGCTGGGACTGGCGCAACGTGCCCATCAGCGGCAACGCCTTCAGCCGGTCGCTGACCGGCGTGGTGGTGCAGAACGCCGCCCCCGGCAGCCTGGTCAACCTGACGGGCAACTACTTCGCCTGTTACCTGGCCGGCGTGTGGGCGCTGCGCATCGGCTCCGGCACCACGGGGGGGCTGACGCTGAGCGGCAACGTCTTCGAGTGGCGCGAATACTTCAACGTGCAACCCGTATCGCCGGGCCTGCAAAGCCGCTTCAATGCGCAACTGCCCAGCGCCACCTTCCTGGCCAACCAGACCAGCGGCCTCTTTATGACTGGCACGATCAGCAATACCACCGGGCGCCTGCTGGTGCAGAACAACCAGTTCAACCTATCCAATAGCGTACCCAACAATACCTTCGGCGCCTGGACTAACCCGCGCCGGGGCGTCACGGTACTGAACCTCTACGGCCCTTACCGCTTCGACAATAACTCGTTCCACAACCTGGAAACGGGCCTGCGGCTGAACTTGCAGTTCGCCGGTGATGCGTTGAGTAAGGCTAACTCGAACGTGTTCCAGAACTGCGATGCCGGCATTGCCCTCTACAACGGTAGCGCTTTCGCGATGCCTGCTCCGGTCGTCTTCTGGCCCCAGTGCAACACCTTCCGCCGCACCACGAATGGAAATAATGCCGCCAGCGTGGGCATAAGGGTGGAGAATGGGATGAACGTGGTGTTTGATAACTGGGCGCTTCGAACAACGCCGGTTCAACCCACCTACCCAAACGGCAGGCCGTGGTGGGAGTTTATGAAAAACCGGTTCGATGACCAAACCGGAACCAACCAGCGGATGCGGTATCTGCAAAATCTGGGGGGGACGGCGATTCGATACACCGGCTACCAGTCAATCAAAGTAACGACACCACCGCTGCCCTATACTGTTAATTTACGACCCGAATTAGCTACCGCCGCCCGGCAGACCAATATCCTCATCACTGGGTCCGGCAATTCAACGGCAACGACTGAATACGAGGCCAGCGAATCGTGTTCGACGGCCGATCTAATGAACGACGGCTTTAACCCGCGTCCGGCGCCGCCGACAACCATCGGAGAGGCCAAACAGGCTCCTGCGCAAACCTGGGTTGGGCCGAACGTGCCAAATCCAGTAAGCACTGAAACCGTGGTTACGTTTCGACTCCCGTCTGGCACAACGACAGCACATCTACAAATACGCGATGTGCTCAATGGTCAGGTAATGCTGACGGTGCCCGTGGCTTCTGATACAGTCGAAACACGCTTTTCCGTTGCTCCTCTTCGCAACGGCGTGTATGTGTATGTGCTGGTTGCGGATGGGGTGGTACTGCCCGGCACTCGCCGCCTACTGGTCAGCCACTAAGCGGCACCTCTGCTATGCGAATGATTCGTTTGTCGCCCACCTACCCTCAGGGGTGGGTGGGCCTGGCGTCGCTCCTAATGGGGGCTATTTTGCTGCTCCCACAGCGCGCTACTGCTCAACTGACACTAGCCGGAGATACCGTAGTCACGTCCCCGGTGGATACTACCTACCTGGGTGGCGCTGCGCTCCGGCTCACGCCAGGACGGGTCGTCGTGGCAGGCGCCGTGGAATCACTTGGCGGCGGACGCTATTACCGGGGGGCCATTTTCTTCATCACTTCCCCGAACGGGCGGCTATTACGGCGACGGATTCTGTCCTTACCCGGAAACCCGGAAGCATCGTTTCGGGGCATCATTTCCAGCCGACACGGTTTTGCTTCTTTCTTCGATAATCCGTCAGCCCGCCCCGGGCAGTATCCGAGTCAAACCTGGATACGGTTTGATACGCTGGGAAATACAACCTGGCAGCGGGCCTTACCGGTAGACTCAATGGCTAGCTGGCGTCGTGCCAGTGGTTTTCCTGGGGGCGTGTTAACTAGTGGGGGTGGAGCGGCCATCGGGCCGGGCGGCTTCAAAGCCGAGTTTCGCCGCTGGACGCCAGATGGAGATTTAATTTGGAAGCGCCAATTCGGCTACTGGTCCTACGGCCGGTTTCTGGCGCCCCTTCTGGATGGCTCTTATGCAGCCCATACAATTGACCCGACGCAGTACGGAATCATTAGCTATAATAATTACCGCTATGACCACCGCTTATACAAGCTCACAGCTGGCGGTGATTCGCTCACCAGCAGTTGGGTCGGAACGCCCAACACGTGGGAGGGTGCCAACGAAGTAAAGCCTACCACCGATGGCGGACTGATCATCTGTGGCTTTGAGGCGCCAGCGCCTTATAGCACGGTGCGGCGCGGCGTCCTCATCAAGGTCGATAGCCTCCTTCAAGAACAATGGCGCTACCGGATATACGGCACCTGCTGCGATGCCGAGTATGGGGCCGAAGTGTATAACGCCTGGGAACTGGCTGACGGGCATTATATGATTCTTGCTAGTGGTGATAACCTGCCGGGTATCCGCGAAATCATTCCGCCCGCTGCCACGGGCCAACTTCCTACCGTCGGCTGGACGTGGCAATTTCCCTTCAGGCAAAACGGCCCCAACACGGCAAAAGGGTTTTCGCAGCTTCTTTACGAAGGCACCACGGGTTACGGCTTCGGCCAATACTTCGCCGACGTGACGCAGACGTATGCCATTGCGGACTTCTACCAATGCCGCCTCACCAACCTCCCCGCCCCAGCCGTCCTCGACTACTGCCGCCGCCCGCCGCGCCTGGACTCGCTGCGCTGGGCTGAGATCGATAACCGCCCCGACTCGCTGCGCTTCTGGCTCGAAGCCCGCGAAACCCACCCCGGCCCGCGCTATGCCGAGCTGAGCCTGATCGAGTGGGACTTTGGCGACGGCCAGACCGCCGAAGGCTGGGACGTGACCCACGCCTACGCCAGCCCCACGCCCGTGCGGGTGCGCGTCTGCGCCACCAACAACGTGGGCTGCAAGGTGTGCCGCGAGCGCTTTCCCTACGGCCCGCTCTCGGTGCGGCAGGAAAAGGAGGCCCTCGTCAGCGTCTTTCCCAACCCCGCCCCGGACGGCCGCTTCCGCCTGCGCGGGGCCACCGGCGCCACCGCCACCGTGCTGGACGCCGTGGGCCGGGTGGTGCTCACGCAGCCGGGCGCTGAGGAAGGCGTGGTAGATTTGAGTAGCCAGCCCGGCGGCGTGTACGTGCTGCGGCTGACGTGGCCGGAGGGCACGACGCTGGTTCGCCGGCTGGTGCGATGATGCAGCAAAACGGGGCTGCTCAAACGTCAACCGGCCCGCTACCCTTTGGGGTGGCGGGCCGGTTAGCGTTGGTGCAATTGCTAATATTGCTTAGCACTCAATTACTTGGCCAATCAATCAGGAGGTCAGCCACAAGCTGCAAGCCCATCCGCTGGTAAGCAAACAAAAGAAGAAGGTCAAATGCCGGGTAATTTCTGGTCAACCGCTTCAGACCGAAAAAGCGCTCAGCCCCCGGCAAACGACTTCCTCACTCCAGGCGTTTGGAGGTAAAAAGAGTTCGCTCTTACCGGGAATCAGACGGATGGCACCCGCACTGCGGGTAGGTTCGGAGATGGGGCTGAGCTAGCGCGCGTGGAGAGCCGATGGTCCCGAAGGGACTACCATTCGGTAGTTGAGCCAATTAGCAAAAAGAAGGC
>JANPLI010000034.1:0-19380 GCA_031426455.1 Hymenobacteraceae bacterium
GCCACCACGGCGGCGGGGGCCAACAGCAACAACACCTTCGAGAATTTGGCCGTGAGCAGTTGCCAGACGGGCTACCAGCTGACGGGCAGCACGACGGCGGCGGGCCTCGACCAGAACAATAAAATAACCGGCACGGCCACGCTGCCGGCCGTGCTGACGAGCAGCGTGACGGGCCTGGGCGGCACCGGAACCCTCACGGGAGTGGGCTTCCAGGGGCAGCAAGGGCTGGAAGTGAGCAACGTGCGGTTTGGGACGCAGGCGACGGGCGTCAGCACCTACTACGGCGTGTCGGCCACCGGCGGCGGGGCGGGCCTGAACACGGCCCTGATTACGGGCTGTTTGTTCAGCAACCTCAGCGGCACCAGCGGCACCATCTACGGGGTGTTTGCCAACGGCACGGCCGCCGGCACCACGGTAAACAACTGCACGTTTTCCAGCTTCGCATCCGACAACACCACCTGCACCATTCAGGCGGTGCGGATGGCCTTTTGCGGGCCGATAACCGTGACGGGCAACACGATAACCAACCTCACGGCCAGCGCCACTTCCGGCAACAGCCTCCTGACGGGCATCAGTTGCGGCACCACCAGCAACGCGGCCCTGACCGTGACCGGCAACCGCATCAATACCCTCAGCACGGCCAACACCGGCATTGGCGCGGCGATGAAGGGCCTGGAAATAACCGGCGGCGGGGCCACGGCAAACACCCCCGTGGTGCTGGCCAATAATATGATAGCCGACCTGCGGGCCACCAACAGCGGCAACAACTTCAACACCGTGGTGGGCATCGACCTGGGCAGCGGCACGACGCTGAGCGTGTACAACAACACCGTGTTTTTGAGCGGCGCGTTTACGGCCGCCACGCCGGTGACGGCGGCGCTGTGGCTGAGTTCGTCCTTGAATACGGCCGTGCCCCTCGACTACCGCAACAACCTGCTGGTGAACCGCTGCACGGGCCTGGGCGGGGCGCGGGCGGTGGCCATCTGGCGCCAGAGCAGCAACCAGTGCCTCATCCAAGCCAGCACCAACAACAACCTACTGCACGGCACTACGGGCCTGTTTTTCAACGAAGCCACCAGCGCCAACCTCACCACGCTGGCCGCCTACCGCACCTTGCTCGGCAACAACGGCATCAATAAGCTGACCGAGTGCTTTGCCGTGACGGAGGCCACCACGCCCTTCCTGAGCGCCGCCGATGCCCGCCTGAGCACGACCACCGTCACGCAGGCCGAGGGCGGCGGGCAGCGCCTGACGGGAGGAAGCCAGTCGGCCGTGGCCATCACGACGGACGTGGAAGGGCAGCCCCGCGCCGCCGAACCCGGCTACGCGGGCACCGCCGTCCGGCCCGACATCGGGGCCGACGAAACCAGTACGCTGACGGCCGACACTACCCCGCCCGTCATCGCCTACACGCCGTTCCGCAACACCGGCTTCCTAACGAATAGGACGCTGACGGTGCGGATTGAGGACGTGAACGGCGTGGCCGGCGGGGCCAACGCCCCGCGCCTGTACTACCGCCTCAGTGGGGCACCCACCTACACCGTGGCCACGGCCAGCAGTACTTCCCTGGACGCACAAGGTAGTGGCAGTTATACGTTTACGCTAGACTACGCGACGGCAGGCATCACGCCCACCATCGGCCAGACCATTCAGTATTACGTGGCGGCCCGCGACAATTTTGCTATTCTCATTGCCAGCACCAACCCGGCCGGGGGCAGCGGCAGCACGCCGCCCGGCACCACGGCCCCGGCCGTGCCGGCTTCGTACCAGTTGCTGGCGGCGCTGGCAGGCGACTACTACATCTCGGCCAGTACCGGCACCCCCAACGATGCCCGGCGCTACGCCACGCTGACCGCCGCCGTGGCCGACTACAACATCAAGGGCCTGACGGCGCCCGTCAATTTCTGGCTCTTCGACAACGGCACCTACGCCGGTGAAACCTTCCCCATCACCCTGAATGCCAACCCCGATGCCTCGGCCAGCCGCACCCTCACCATTCAGCCCTTCGCGGGCCGCAGCGTGAGTATGAGCGGCGGGGTTAGTACCACGGCGCTGCTGAGGCTCATTGATGCGGATTACGTGACCCTGAACGGCTCGAACGTGGCGGGCGGCACGGCCCGGAGCTGGTCGCTGCTGAACCCCTCGAACCCAGGCACCACGGCTGTGCTGTGGCTGCAAAGCCAGGGCAACACGTTCCCGAACGACGGTTGCCAGGGCGTGACCATCCAGAACCTGAACATCAGCGGCAATGCGGCGGCGGTGGCGGCTTCGGGCTTCGGGATATTTGCGGGCGGCGCGACGCTGAGCGAGGTGGACGCCACGGCCGCCGGGGCCGACCACGACAACCTGACCATCCTCAACAACAGCTTCGGCAGCCTGGGCGTGGCGGTGCTGGCGCGGGGCACGGCCCAACTGAGCGACGGCGGGCTGGACAACCTGGTTATCAGCCAGAACAGCATCGGCACGGGCACGGGTGGCCCCACGGCCCTGCGGGTGGGCTTCAGCGTGAGCAACGCGCTGAACTACACCATCGCGCGGAACGAGATGCAGAACGTAGTGAGCAGCGGCAACCTGACGGCCATCCGGCTGGGCGCAACCGGGGGCACGGATAACCGCCTGACCCGCAACCGGCTGGTGGGCCTCGCGCCCCTGCGCACCACCGGCACCAGCGCCAACGGCGCCCAGGGCATCGTGGTGAACACGGCTAACCTGACCAGCAACCTGCTGATTGCCAACAATAAAATTCAGATTTCGGCCACGTCGGGCAGCACTTCGGTTGATGTCGGCAACATGGGCATTCTGGTGGGCAACTTGTTTGTCGGCGCCAGGCCCGGCGGGGTGAAAATCTACAACAATTCGGTGTTCATCAGCGGCCGCTACGTCCGCAACAACGAGGCCGACGTATCGGCGGCGCTGGGCCTGGGCTTCAACGCCAGCAGCGTGGAGCTGCTCAATAACGTGTTTACGAACTACAGCACCAACGGCGGCACCGGCATGGCCGTTAATACCGTGAGCTGGGCGCTGAACTCGCAAGCGGGCACCTCCACGGTGTACGCGGCCAGCAACTACAACGTGTACGACGGCGGCAGCCGGTCGTCACCCGTCGGCAGCCCGGTGACTACGCTGAGCGCCCACCAGACCGCAACCGGCAAGGACCAGCAGTCGAAATACGGCCCGACCACCGGCGGGGTGCCGCCCTACTGGACCGCCGCCAACGAGCTGCGCCTCCGCAACTACGCCGGCACCACCGGCCCCGAAAACAGCGGCGTGGCCTTACCCGGCGTGATTGATACCGACTTTGACGGCGAACCCCGGCCGGGCAGCCCCGACTACGCGGGGGCGGGTACCGCGCCCGACATTGGGGCCGACGAAGCCGAAACCGTGGCCCTGCTGCCTGCCTTCGTGCTGACGGGCACGTACACCATCAACAACACCCAGCCCACCGACCACACCCCGACCGGCACCGGCTCGCGCAACTTCCACTCGTTCGGCGATGCCATCGCGGCCCTGAACGCGGCCTCGATAACGGGCAACGTAACGTTCAACGTGAGCGCCGGGCAGACCTTCACCGAGTCGCCGCCCACCATCACGGCCAACGCGGGCACCACCACCACGGTGGCCCCGTTCAGCGTCACGTTTCAGAAAAGCGGCACCGGGGCCAACCCCGTGCTGCTGACGGCGGGAGTGCCGGGAAACTTTATTACAGGGCCTTTCTTCGACGCGGGGATTCACATCGTGGGCGGCGGCGACAACTTCACCTTCGATGGCATTGACATCAACGCGCCCAGCGGCGATGTGGAATACGGCTACCTGGTGCGCGCCACCAACAGCACCAACGGCTCGGCCAACCTGCTCATTCAGAACGCCCGCGTGAGCCTGGGGCCGCAGCTTGCCAGCTCGCTCCAGCAAACCTACGGGGTGCTGGTGGTGCAGAATGCCAGCGTTGCCAACACCCAGTCGGCCACCACCACCAACGGGCAGCACACCAATATCCGGCTGCTGAACCTGAACGTAACCAACTGCATAAACGGCCTTTACGTGCGCGGCGGCACCAACGTGGGCTTCGCGATGCAGAACGTGGAAATTGCGAATTGCACGGTGGGCAGCGCCGCCGCGCCCATCGGCGGCACCATTGCCACGGCCACGGGCGTGTTTGCCAGCTCGGTGAACCGGCTCCGGCTGTACGACAACAGCATTCAGTACGTGACCACGGCCAGCACTACCACCGACCGGGCGTTAGGGTTGGATATCAACAACTTGAGCGGCAGCGGCACCGATGCGAATCAGGCGTACAACAACGCCATCAGCAACATTTCGAGCACCAGCATTACCAATACGGGCAACATCATCGGTTGCTTCTTGCAGGGCAACAGCACCTACCGGCTTGATTTTTACAACAACACCATCCGCGATGTGCGGCAGGGCAACACGACCAACGCCTTCGCGCTGGCCACGGGGCTGCGGTTTCAGTCGGGGGGCAACTCGTCGGCCTTCACGGCTAATATGTACGCCAACATCATCAGCGGGATAAGCACGGCTTACGCCTCGGGCACCACCAGTACGAGCCGCGCGGCTACGGGGGTGTTTTTGGACAACACGACGGCGACGACCGGGGTGCTCAACTTCTGGCACAACACGGTGGTGCTTAACCCCGGCGGCACCCCCACCTACAGTAACGTCTGCCTCGAATCGGCCAGCCCCGCCAACGGCGTGCTGAATGTGCGGAACAACATTTTCGCCAACCTGACCGGGGCGCAGACCACCAACGCCCGGCACTTCGGCATCGTGGTGCCCTCAACTACGGCCATCGGCCCGTCGGGGTCGGTGTTCAATTTCAACAACTTCTGGCTGGCCAGCGCTACCAACGGCTTCGTGGGCGCGGGCGGCACCCCTACTCCGACCAACCGCGCCACCCTTGCCGACTGGCAAACCAACGGCGAAGGCACCAGCTCCCGCAACCTCGACCCCATCTTCGATGCCACCTTCCGGCCCACCAATGCCAGCCTCAGCGGCCTGGGCCAGCAGATAACGGCGGGCACCAGCAGCCCGGCCATGAGCACCGATTTCGCCTCCCTGAGCCGCCTTAACCCGCCCGATATGGGGGCGTTCGAGTTCCCGAACACCTACAACGTGGCTCTGAATGCCGGAGCCGTAACCTCGCCGCTGCCCGCGTACTGCGGGGCGGGGGCGGCCCTCACGCCCATCACGGTCACCGTTAGCAACCCCGGCGCTACGCCCATTACGCTGGGACCGAACTTCCGGCTCGTCGTCACGGGCACGCTCGCGCTACCCGGCGGCACTACGCAGGCCCTCAACAGTATCATCACCAGCGGCTCGCTGAGTGCTGGCGGCACCTTGCCCGTGAACATCGGCACTGTGGATTTGAGCGCGGGTGGCACCTACACGTTCTCGGGCCTGACGGTGAGCCTGCAAACCGCCGACGGCACGGCCTACCCCGAAACCAATACCACTGACAACGTGCTGGCGACCAACGCCACCACCACCGTGACGACGATTGTGACCTGGACCGGCGCGGCGGGCAGCGGTTCCGTCACCGACTGGTTCAACCCCCTGAACTGGGTGGGCGGCTGCCTGCCCACGGCCACGCTCGACGCGCTGATTCCGAGCGCCGCCAACCGGCCCGTCATCGGCGCGGGCGCGGCGCTGGCCAACAACCTCACGATCAGCGGCACGGGCAGCCTGACGCTGGGTGGCGGCACCCTGGCCCTGAGCGGCAGCCTCGTCACGCCCTCGGCCGCCGCGCTCACGGCCACCGGCGGCACGGTCAGCTTCGTGGGCAATGCCGCCCTCAACGTCGGCGCGGCCACCTTCTTCAACCTGACCCTGAGCGGCAGCATCGCTAAAACCCTGACCGGCCCCATCACGGTCGCCAACAACCTCGACCTGACGGCCGGGCTGCTGGAACAGGGCAATTTCGACCTCACGATGGCCGCCGGTACGGGCACCATCGTCGGGGCTAACGCCAGCCGCTTCGTGGTGCAGAACGGCAGCGGCAAGCTGATTTTCAACGGGCTCGGCAGCGGCGGGCGGGCCTCGGCATTCTTCCCCATCGGCACCTCGGCCAGCAGCTACACCCCTGCCACGGTGGCCAACACCGGCACCCTCGACGCCTTCTCGGCCCGCGTGATCACCGGCGTGAGCAACGTGCCCGCCGCCGCCGTCGGTAGCCGTTACGTGAACAAGCAGTGGGACATTTCGGAAGGCACGCCCGGCGGCTCCAACGTCGCCCTCACCCTGCAATGGAACGCCGCCGACGAGCTGCCCGGCTTCAATCGGGCCAGCGTGAACCTGGGCCACTACGTAGGCACAGGTTGGCAGCGCTCGGCCAACGGCCCGGCCACCGGCAGCGGGCCGTATGCCTTCACCGCCGGCGGCTATACCAGCTTCTCGCCCTTCGCCGTGCAGGATAATTCGTTGCCTCTGCCCGTCGAGCTGGTGACCTTCACAGCTCAACGGCGCGGCTCCGCCGTGGCGCTGGCCTGGCGTACAGCTTCGGAAAAAAACAGCGTCCACTTCGACATTGAGCGCAGCGCGGATGGGGCAGTTTTTGAGAAAATCGGCCAGGTAGTTGCCCAGGGCAGCAAAGCCAGCCCCACCGACTACGCCTTTCTGGACGACCTCATCACCCCGTTCATCACCTACTACCGGCTGCGGCAGGTTGATTTGGACGGTGCGGCCAGCTACTCGCCGGTGCGGGCCGTGGCCGCTGGTCGTTCCTCCGTTCAGCTGTTCGCCCTCGCGCCCAACCCCGCCCGCACCAGCGTGACGGTAACACAGGCTGCTCCCGGCACGATCCTGACGGTGTACGACGCGCTGGGCCGGATCCTGCTCACCGCTCCGGTCACGGCCGCCGGTACCGTCCGTCTGGAACTGCCGCCGGGGCTCGCGCCGGGGGTGTACGTGGTGCGGAACGGCCCCCAGGCCCGGCACCTGCTGGTGGAATAGTCCGTTACCTGCGGACAAGCCAGCCCGTTTGGAGCAGAAGGGCCTGGTTTTTTGTATTTAGATGGAACTTGTATTTTTCGCCATTATCTTAATGGCGGCTAAGGGTTGAAAATCAATCTGCGCTACGGGAGAACCCCTTCAGCGGTAATTGCTATTAAGTACAAGTCCCCGGAAGCACCGTTTGTTTTCTACACGGAAAGCCTGTCACATACAGCCCGGTGAACGGCACTATTGGCGTCGCGGCAGGCAGGTCGGGCACTGGTTTCGGGGGCGGGGTGGGTGGGCGTAGCGCCATTTTTATTGCGGCCGTGGTCGGATACTCCCCACTGTACCGCAACGCCCGCCACCAGTCCTGAACGAGCTGCGTGACGTGGCGCCTCTCTATGGGCTACGGCACGGTTTCCACATGGGCTGCGCACTACCGTGCCGGTGGGACTGACCGCCTGGCTTTCCTGCACGACGCGCCGCGCAGCAGCCGGCCCGTGCGCTTCGACGGCGTGCAGCAGGCTAAACTGGTGGCGCTGGCCTGTACCCCAGCACCGACCGGCTACGCGCGCTGGTCGGTCCGGCTGCTGGCCGACCGGGCGGTGGAGCTGGGCCTGGAGCAGACGCTTTCTAAAAGCCAGGTGCAGCGGGTGCTGAAAAAAACAGCTTACAGCCTCAGCGCAAGCGCCAGTGGTGTTTAGGCGCCTTAGATAGTCGGTTTTTGAGCCGGCTGGAAGTCGTACTCGACGCCTATGCCCAGCCCTACGACCCGCTTCGGCCGCTGGTGTGCTTCGCTGAGCGCCCGTGCTTTCTGATTGGGGACGTAGTCCAGGGGCCGGCCCCCGCGCCGGGGCAGGCAGCGAAACAACATAACGTCTACGCCAAAACGGCAGCGCGGTGGTGCTCGCCGCCGTTGAGCCACTCACCGGCCAACGGCTTTATCAGGTCCACGCCCGGCGCACGAAGGCCGAGTACCCGCGCTTTATGCAAGCGCTCGCTGCCCGCTACCCCGACGCCGAGACGATCCGGGTGGTGCCGGATAACCTGAACACGCACGATCTAAGCGCCTTTTGTGAACATTTACCCGCCGCCGAAGCCCACGCGCTGGCCCGCCGCTTTACGTTTATCTACACCCCAAGTGTGCCTCCTGACTAAACATGATTGAACTTGACTTCTCTTTTCTGTCTCGCTAGTGCCCTCACCGCCGCATCGGCGACTACCAGCGCCTGAGGGAAGAAGTGCTCGCCTGGGCGCAGCAGCGCCACGACCAGCGGGCGCCGATCACCTGGCAATTCACCACCCACCAAGCCCGCAACACCTTCCAGCGTCATTACGCCAAAGTTAATCCCCAAAATGCGCGTTAGTTTGTGGGACAGTGTACTTAGAGGCATATTCTGAGACAAGCAAAATCAGTTAAAATCGCAGGGTGAAAGTCTCTCCTTCTCTGCGAAAGCCCCGCCTGTTGATAGCAGGCGGGGCTTTTCTTTTTCAGATGCCTTTGATTGCGCGCGTCTGACCCAGCTTGCGCCAGTTCAAGGCCGGGTAAAGGAACTAGCGCAGCGCTTTGCCGTCGCTGCGCTAGTTATCCTTTAACCGTTCAGGGCAAACGCACGAAGCTTTTGGCGCCCTTGATGAACCGCGAGGTGCGACGCAGGTAGTCCCGGTTGTGAGTCTTGAACACGGGACCGCTTAGAACCCCTAAATCGTCCTTTTTCTACCGGCAGGTGGTCCCTCCGGGACCTGTTAGGCTTCCGGCTTGAGGGGCATAACCCCTTCGTGCGTTTGCCCTGTTAACCGTTGGCCATCGCGCCAGCGGGCGCTTTTACTCCACCACGAGGCGCTGGGCCAGCGGCCCGCAACGCACGATGTACACGCCCGCCGGCACGCCCAGCAACTCGATGGGGGCGGTGGCGGCCGTCACCTGGTCGGGGAAGACCACCCGCCGGAGGCGCCGGCCCAGGGCGTCGTAGAGCTCCACCGCCGGAATCGCCGCGCCGGTCTGCCAGTCCTGCAAATACACCGTCACGGTGCCCGAGGCCGGGTTGGGGTACAGGCCCAGCCGCGCGGCGTTCGCGGCCGTCACGTGCGCCGAATCGACGCGCATCCCCGTCACGGTGAAGGGCTGCGCCGAGACGGCCACGGCCACGGGCGTCGTCAGGGCGAGTTGCCCGCTCAAGGCGCCCGTCGGCACGGTGGCGGTCAGCTTTTTGTCGTTCACCACCGCGAACGAGACGGCGCTTATACCGCCCACGGTCAGGGCCGTAGTGCCGGTGAAGCCCTCGCCCACCAGCGTCACCACCGTGCCTACCGGCCCGCGCACGGGCGTCAGGGCGTCGATTTCGGGCGCCGTCAGAATCGTGTAATCGGTCGGGCTGACGGCCTGCCCCCCGCTGGTGCTCAGGCTGATGGGGCCGGTCGTGGCGCCGTCCGGGATCTGCGCCAGTACCAGCGTGGCGCTGAAGATGACGAAGGTTTCCACGGCCTTGCCGTTCACCCGGACGCTGGTGGTGCCCAGCAGATTCGTGCCGCTGATCTGCACTACCGCGCCAATGATGCCGCTCGCCGGACTCAACCCGCTAATGGTCGGCGCGGCCGGTACCGTCACCGTGAACGTACCCGTGCTGGCGCCCGTACCGCCGGGCGTGGTCACGCCGAGCACGCCCGGCGCCGCGCCGGCTGGTACGGTGACGGTGATACTCGTGGCCGAATTCACGGTAAACACGGGCGCATTCACGCCGCCGAAGGTCACGGCGGTAGCGCCCGTCAGGTTCGTGCCCGTGAGCGTGACCTGCGAGCCGGGCGAGCCGCTGGCCGGGCTGAAGGCGGTAATCGTGGGCGCGGGCACCACCGTAAACGGGGCCGCCGAAAGCCGCAGCCCGCCCGTGCCGATGACGCCCACCAGGCCGGTTTTGCCGCCCGCCGGCACCGTGAACGTCAGGCTGCCGGCCGTCACGTTACTCACCGCCACCGTGGCGCCGTTGAGCACGGCGCCGGTCGCGCCGCTGAAATTGGTGCCGGTCACGGTCACGACGGTACCCACCGGGCCGCTGGTCGGCGTAAAGCTCACCAGGGTGGGCGGCGTGGGGGCAGTAACGGTGAAATTCAGTCCGTTGGACAGCCCGCCCGCCGTCGTAACGCGCACCAGTCCCGTGGTGGCGCCGGCCGGAACCACCGCCGTCAGCCCCGTGGCGGTGGCGCCGCTGAAGGTGGCAGCCGCACCGTTGAAGGTCACGGCCGTGGCGCCGCCCAGGTTCGTGCCCGTCAGCAGCAGCTGCGCGCCGGGCGTGCCGAAGGTCGGCAGCAGGCTCGTGAGCGTGGGCGCGGGCACCGTGGACGTGGGCGTGGTAACGCTGAAGCTCGTCGCCGATTTCGCCAGCCCGCCCGGCGTCAGCACCCAAAGCGGGGCCGAAACGGCGCCTGCGGGCACCGAGGCGCGCACCTGCGTGGCCGAAAGCAGCGTCAGCCCGGTGCCGGCCAGCGCGCCGAAACGCACCAGCGTGGCGCCCGTCAGGCTCGTGCCTACTACCGTCACGGCCGTGCCCACGGGGCCGCTACCGGGCGTGAAGCCGCTGATGCTCGGCGCGGCGGGCGTGGTGTTCACCGTGAAGCTGCCAGGCGCGGTGGCCGTGCCTGCCACGGTCGTGACGGTAATCGGTCCCGTCGTGGCGCCCACCGGAATCGTGGCCGTGATAGAGGTCGCCGAGTGCACGGTGAAGGCCGTGGCATCAGTACCATTGAAGCTGACGCTGGTGGCGTTGGTCAGGTTCGTACCGGTGAGCTGCACGAGCGCCTGCGCGGTGCCGAAGCTGGGGAAGGTGGCCGTGAGCGTGGGCGGCGGAATCAGCGTGAAGGCGCGCATCGATTGGGCCATTCCGCCGGCGGCCAGCACGTAGATGCGGTCGCCGGTCTGGGCACCCGCGGGCACCGGCACCAGGATTCCGTTCGCCGACTGCACCACGAAACCGGGGGCGTTGGTGGTGCCGAAGCGCACGGCCGTCACCCCATTGAAGTTGGCGCCGAACAGGGCCAGCACCGTGCCCACGGGGGCGCGCACCGGCGAGAAATTGCGCAGCACCGGCGCGGGCAGGCTCGTGCCACTCGTCACGGTGAAGGTGCCGCCGGTCAGGGTGGTGGCGCCGGTGAGCGTGGTCAGCGGGCCGGTGGTGGCCCCACTGGGCACGGTGGCCGTCACCTGGATAGCGGTGTTGAAGGTGGTGCCCGTGGCGGCAGCGCCGTTGAAGCGGGCGCTGGTGGCGGTCGTAAAATCGGCCCCGCTCGTCTTCGTCACCAGCACCACCGAACCCGGCGAACCGCTGGTGGGGAAGAACGTGAGGTCGGTGGCGGGCGCGCCCGTCACGGTGAAGTTGCTGGCGCTCGTGGCCGGGCCGTTGGTAGTGGTCAGGCTGATGGGGCCGGTGGTGGTGCCCGTTGCCACGGTGGCCACCACCTGTTGCGCTGCCACATTGAAGGTGAAGCTCGCCGCCGCCGTGCCGTTGAAGCTCACCGCCGAAACGCCCGCCAGGTTGGTGCCCGTGATCGTCACGCTCGTGCCGATCGGGCCGCTGGTGGGCGTGAAGCTGGTGATGGTGGGCGTCGGCGTTGTCACCGTGCAGCTGTTAGCTCTGGTGGCTGCGCCGTTGGTGGTGGTCAGGCTGATGGGCCCGCTGGTGGTGCCCGTCGCCACGGTGGCCACTACCTGCTGCGCCGCTACGTTGAAGGTGAAGCTCGCCGCCGCCGTGCCGTTGAAGCTCACGGCTGAAACGCCCGCCAGATTGGTGCCGGTGATGGTCACGCTGGTGCCCACCGGCCCGCTCGTCGGGTTGAAGCTCGTAATGGTGGGCGGCGTCAGGAGTTGATTCAGCCGGACGCTTACGGTGTTGGCGTCGAAGTCAGCCGTGAGCAGGTCGAGGTCGCCGTCGGCGTCGAGGTCGCCGAGCGTCAGGTTGGCGGCCCCGGCGCCCACGGTCACGCTTTGGGTGCCGCTGAAGGTGCCCGCACCGTCGTTGCGCCGGACGCTTACGGTACTGCTGCTGTGTACCGTGAGCAGGTCGAGGTCGCCGGCGGCGTCCACGTCGCCCAGGGTCAGCCGGACGGGTGTGGCGCTCACGGCCACGTTCTGGGTGCCGCTGAAGGTGCCCGCGCCGTTGTTGAGGCGCACACTGGCCGTACTGCTGCCGTTGTTGGCCGTCAGCAGGTCGAGGTCACCGTCAGCGTCCATATCCGCCACCGCTACCGTGATGGGGTTGGTGCCTACGGCCACGCTGGTGCCGCCGCTGAACAGGCCCGCGCCGTCGTTGAGGCGGACATTCACCCCGCCAGCGACGAAATTGGCGCAAAGGAAATCGAGGTCGCCATCGGCGTCCACATCGCCCAGCGCGACGCTGACCGGGAAGGTGCCGACGCTCACGCTCTGGCTACCGCTGAAGGTACCCGCGCCATCGTTGAACCGGACACTCACGCTGCTGCTGTTCTGGTTCGGGCAAAGGAAATCGAGGTCGCCGTCGCCGTCCACATCGCCCACCGTTACGGTGTTGGGCGTGGTGCCCACGGCCACGTTCTGGGTGCCGCTGAAGGTGCCCGCACCATTGTTGAGCCGGATGCTCACCGTGCTGGCGGTCTGGTTGGAGCAAAGCAGGTCGAGGTCGCCGTCGCCGTCCACATCGGCCAGGACTACGCTGACCGGACCGGCACCCACCGCCACGCTCTGGGTGCCGCTGAACAGGCCCGCGCCGTCGTTGCGCCGGACACTCACCGTGCCGGCGGTATTGTTGGAAGTGAGCAGGTCGAGGTCGCCGTCGCCATCTATGTCGCCCACAGCTACGCTGTTCGGGCCGGCATCCACGGCCACAGCCTGCGTTCCACTGAAGGTGCCCGTACCCGTGCCGCCCGTGGCGGCCGTGAGCTGATGAACGTGCCCGCGTGCCAGCGTACTGCCTGTGGTGCTGCCGGCGGCCGTGGTAGTGGTCACGAGCACGGTTTCACCGGGACGGAAATCGGTCGCCGGATCAAACGTCACCGTATTACCGCTCGCGCTGGCGGTCCCGCCCTGACTACCGCTCATTCGCCCGCCGCGCTGGTGGCTGAATACATTCACCCCGCTTACGCTGCCGGCGCTGCCGCTCATCGGCTGCGAGAACGTCACGGCTACGCTGGCCGCCGGTGCCGCGTTGCGCAGGTTGCGGCTGGGCGACAAGGCCGTAATGGTCAGTGGCACTGCCGGCACGGTAAAGGTGCCGCTGCTGGTGCCCGTGCCGCCCGGTGTCGTCACGCTGATGGTGCCCGAGGAGGCGCCGGCCGGCACGGTGGCCGTGGCCGTCGTACCCGTTCCGGTGGAGAAAACCGTGGCGGCCGTGCCGTTGAAACGCACGGCCGTGATGCCTGTCAGGTTCGTGCCGGTGATCGTCACGCTCGTGCCCACCGGCCCGCTGGTGGGCGTGAAGCTGGTGATGGTCGGGAGGGCCCCGTTCTGGTTGAGCCGCACACTCACGTTGCTGGAGAATTGGTTGGGGGCGAGCAGGTCGAGGTCGCCGTCGCCGTCCACGTCGGCCAGCGCCACATCGAAGGGAGCGGCATGTACCGGCACGTTCTGGGTACCGCTGAAGGTACCCGCGCCATCGTTGAGGCGGACGCTTACCGTACCCGCGTTATTGTCGTTGGCCGTCGCGAAGTCGAGGTCGCCGTCGCCGTCCACGTCGGCCAGGGCCACGCCGCTGGGGTTGGAGACGACGGGCACGTTGGTCGTACCGCTGAAGGTGCCCGCGCCGTCGTTGAGACGAACGCTCACGGTCGAGCTACTACCGTTGGCACAGAGCAGGTCGAGGTCACCATCGCCGTCCACGTCGCCTACGGCCACGCCGCTGGGGCTGAAGCCGACGGCTACGTTCTGGGTGCCGCTGAAAGTACCGGTGCCGTCATTGAGGCGAACGCTCACGGTCGAGCTGCTATTGTTGGCACAGAGCAGGTCGAGGTCACCGTCGCCGTCCACGTCGCCTACGGCCACGCCGCGCGGGCTGCTGCCGACGCTCACGTTCTGGGTGCCGCTGAAGGTGCCCGCGCCATCGTTGAGGCGGATGCTCACCGTGCCCGTGCTGTTGTTGTTGGTCACCACCAGGTCGAGGTCGCCGTCGCCGTCCACGTCGCCCACGGCCACGCCGAGCGGGCGGGGGCCGACGCTCACGTTCTGGGTGCCGCTGAACGTGCCGGTGCCGTCGTTGAGACGGATGCTCACCGTGCTGTTGGAAAAGCAGGTGACCAGGAGATCGAGGTCGCTGTCGCCGTCCACATCGCCCAGGGCCACGCCGCTCGGGCTGACGCCGACGGATACGTTCTGGGTGCCGCTGAAGGTGCCGGTGCCGTCGTTGAGGCGAACGCTCACCGTGTTGCTGCTCTGGTTGGCACAGAACAGGTCGAGGTCGCCGTCGTTGTCCACGTCACCCACGGCCACGGCCAGCGAGCCGCTGCCCGTCGCCACGTTCTGCGTTCCGCTGAACGTCCCTGATGCCCCGCCGGCAGCGGCCGTGAACTGATGCACGTGGCCGCGCGGCAGCGCCAGCCCGCCCGTACTGATGGCGGCCGTCGTGGTCGTCACGAGCACGGTTTCGCCCGGCCGGAGATTGTTCGTTGGATTAAAAGTGAGCGCGTTGCCGCTCACCGTCGCCGTGCCGCCCTGCGTGCTGGTCATCCGGCCGCCGCGCTGCTGACTGAACACGCGCACCGCCGCCGCCGAAGCCGCCGCCAGCGGCTGGTCGAACGTGATGACCACGTTGCTGCCCGCCGGGGCACTGCGCTGGTTGCGGGCGGGAGCCAGCGCCGTGATGCCCAGCGCAGCCACCACCGTGAAGCTGCCCGTGCTGGTGCCCGTGCCCGCCGTCGTCGTCACGCTGATCGGCCCGGTGGCGGCCCCCGCCGGCACGGTAGCCGTGAGGGTGGTGGCATTGGCGACGCTGAACGTAGCGGTTGTGCCGTTGAAAGCCACGCCCGTGGCGCCGGTGAAGTTGGTGCCCGTCACGGTCACGCTGGTACCAACGCTGCCGCTGGTCGGCGTGAAGCCCGTTACGGTGGGCGCCACCACGAAGCTGCCCGTACTGGTGGCCGTGCCGCCGCCGGTAGTTATGCTGATGGTGCCGGTGGTGGCACCGGCGGGCACGGTGGCCGTGGCCGTGGTGCCCGTTCCCGTTGAGAAAACCGTGGCGGCCGTGCCATTGAAACTCACGGCCGTAATGCCCGTCAGGTTGGTGCCTGTAATCGTCACGCTCGTGCCGATAAGGCCGCTGGTGGGCGTGAAGCTTGAAATCGTCGGCACTGGCAGCGTTACGGTGAAGCTGGCGGCGCTCGTGCCGGTGCCGTTTACGGTGGTCACGTTCAGGGTGCCGGTAGTGGCGCCGGCGGGCACCGTGGCCGTGGCGCTGGTGGCGCTGCTGACGTTGAAAATCGCCGCTTCAGTACCGTTGAAGCGGATAGCCGTGGCGCCCGTCAGGTTGGTGCCGGTGATACTCACGCTGGTGCCCACCGGGCCGGAAGCCGGCGTGAAGCTGGTAATGGTGGGCGGCGTGGTGATGGTATTTTGGTTGAAACGCACACTCACCGAGTTGGCGCCCGTGCCGTTGTTGGCGGTGAGTAAATCCACGTCGCCGTCGCCATCCACATCCCCCACGGCCACGCTGCGAGGCCCAGAGCCAGCGGCCACCGAGCCGGTACCGGAGAAAATACCCGCGCCGTTGTTGATCCGGACACTCACGTCGTTACTGTTGAAGTTGGCTGCCAGCAGGTCGAGGTCGCCGTCGCCGTCCACATCGGCCGCCGCCACCCCGAACGGATTAGCGCCTACGGCCACTTCCTGAGCGCCGCTGAAAGCACCGCCGCCGTCATTGACGCGCACACTGACGGCACTGGTGCTAAACGACGCGGCGAGCAGGTCGAGGTCGCCGTCACCATCGATGTCGGCTAGCGCCGCCGTGTTGGGTGAGGTACCCACGACCACGTTCAGCGTCCCTGAAAAGACGCCCGCGCCGTCGTTGATGCGAACGCTCACCGATGCGCCGTCGCGGTTGGCAGCGAGCAGGTCGAGGTCGCCGTCGCCGTCCACGTCGCCCAGAGTCACGCCGAAAGGTGAAGTGCCGACGGCTACGTTTTGCGCGCCGCTGAAATTACCCGCGCCGTCGTTGAAGCGGATGCTGGCGGTACTGGCCGAGAAGTTACCGCTCACCAGATCCACGTCGCCATCGCCGTCCACGTCGCCGGCTGCCACGCTGAACGGCCCGTTACCGACGGCCACGCTGCCCGTACCGCTAAACGTCCCCGCACCATCGTTTAGACGCACGTTCACGGCGGCGGCTGAAAAGCTGGCCGTCAGCAGATCGAGGTCGCCGTCGCCGTCCACGTCGGCCATCACGGAACCGCCGGGATTGGCGCCCACGGCCACGTTCTGAGTGCCGCTGAAGGCGCCGGCGCCGTCGTTGAGGCGCACACTCACCGTGGCGGCCGACGTGTTGGTACTTAGCAAATCGAGGTCGCCGTCGTTGTCCACGTCGGCCACTACCACGGCCAGCGGACTAGTACCCACGACTACGTTCTGTGTTCCGCTGAAAACACCCTGCGCGTTGCCAGTGGCGGCGGTGAATTGGTGAACGTGCCCGCGCGGCAAGGTCAGCCCGCCGGTACTGGTCGCGGCGGTGGTGGTCGTGACTAGCACGGTTTCGCCGGGCCGGAAATCGGTCGTCGGGTTGAACGTGATCGTGCTGCCGCTGACCGTGGCCGCGCCGCCTTGGCTGCTGCCCATCCGGCCGCCGCGCTGGGCGCTGAATACCCGCACGGCGGCGGCCGAACCGGCCGTCACGGGTTGGTCGAAGGTGACGGCTACGTTAGCCGAAGCCGCCGCATTACGCTGGTTACGGGCAGGGGCCAACGAGGCAATGTTCAGCGTCGGTACTACCGTAAAGCTGGCCGCGCTGGTGGCCGTTCCGCCCGGATTGGTCAGGCTGATGGGGCCGGTAGTGGCCCCCAACGGCACGGTGGCCGTGGCGCTGGTGGCGCTCACCACGTTGAACGAGGCGGCCGTGCCGTTGAAACTCACCGCCGTGGCACCCGTGAAGCTGGTGCCGGTGAGCGTCACCGTGGTGCCTACCGCGCCGCTGACGGGCGCGAAGCTGGTCAGCGTCGGCGTCAGGAAGAAACTGGCGACGCTGGTGGCCGTGCCGATGGGCGTGGTGACGCTGATCGGGCCGCTGGTGGCGCCGGCCGGCACGGTGGCCGTAGCGGTGGTGCCGGCGCCGGTGGAAAAGATCGTCGCGGCGGTGCCGTTGAAGCTCACCGCCGTGATACCCATCAGGTTGGTACCGGTAAGGGTTACGCTCGTGCCCACCACACCACCGGCCGGCGTGAAGCTGGTGATGGTCGGCAGGAAAATACTTTGGTTGATGCGGACGCTGACCGAGTTGGCGCCAGTGCCGCCGTTGGCCGTCAGCAGGTCGAGGTTGCCGTCGCCGTTGACGTCGGCCACGGCCAGGGCGCCGGGCGTGTTGCCCACGGCTACGGTCTGGCTGCCGCTGAACGTGCCGGTGCCGTCGTTGAGGCGCACACTCGCCGAGTTGGCGCCGGTGCCCTGGTTGGCGGTGAGCAGGTCGAGGTCGCCGTCGCCGTCCACGTCGGCCAGGGCGACATCGGCGGGGTTGGCGCCCACACTCGCCAGGCCGGTGCCGCTGAACGTGCCGGTGCCGTTGTTGAGGCGCACGTCGGCGGTGGCGGCGTTGCCGGTCACTACAAAATCAAGGTCGTTGTCGCCGTCCACGTCGCCCACCGCCATCGCGAAGCGGAAGATGACCACGGACACGCTGCCGAAGCCCGAGAACGTGCCCAGCCCGTTGTTGAGGCGGATGCGCACCGTGCCCGGCGAGCTACCGAAGATCGAGAGCAGGTCGAGGTCGCCGTCGCCGTCGATGTCGGCCAGGGCCATCGCCGTGGTGCTGGTTAAGGCCACGTTGCCGCTACCCGAGAAGGCGCCGGCGCCGTCGTTGAGACGGATCTGCGTACCGCCGCCAGCGCTGACCATCAGGTCGAGGTCGCCGTCGCCGTCCACGTCGCCGAGCGCCATCACGCCGGGGCCGTTGCCCACACTCACGTCGGAACCGCCGCCGAACGCGCCCGTGCCATCGTTGAAGCGGACGCTGACCGTGGTGGCGCTGCCGTTGGAGGTCAGCAGGTCGAGGTCGCCGTCGCCGTCCACGTCGCCAAGCAGGATGCGGCCCGGCGAGGCGCCCACGGCCACGCTGCTCGTGCCGCTGAAATTGCCCAGTCCGTCGTTGAACCGGATGCCGGCCGAGCCGGAGAAGGTGTTGTTAGCCGTCACAAAGTCGATGTCGCCGTCGTTGTCCACGTCGCCGGCCGCCACGCTGCCGGGTGCGGTGCCAGCCGGCGCGTTCTGCGTCCCGCCGAAAATGCCCGAACCGCTGGTGCCCACGGCGGCCGTGAACTGATAGACGTGGCCGCTCGCCAGGGCGCCGCCCGTGGTGCTCACGGCTTGCGGCGTAGCCGAAACGAACACCGTTTCGCCGGGGCGGAAGTTAGTGGTGGGGTTGAAGGTGATGGTGTTGCCACTGACGGTGGCCGCCCCGCCCTGGGTGCCGCTCATTCGGCCGCCACGCTGGGCGCTGAATACGCGCACCCCGGCCAGCGAGGCCGCCGCACTGCTCATCGGCTGGCTGAACGTGACGGCCACGTTGGCCGCCGCCGCCGCGTTGCGCTGGTTGCGAGTAGGCGCCACGGCCGTCACGCTCAGCGCCGACGATACCGTGAAACTGCCCGCGCTGGTGCCCGTGCCGGCGGGCGTGGTGAGGCTGATCGGGCCGGTGGTGGCGCCGGCTGGCACGGTGGCCGTGGCGCTGGTGGCGCTGAGCACGTTGAACGTGATGGCCGCCGTGCCATTGAAGCGGATGCTGGTGGCGCCCGTGAAAGTGGTACCCGTGAGAGTTACGCTGGTGCCCACCGGCCCGCTGGTGGGCGTGAAGCTGGTGATGACGGGCGCCGGAATCGGCTCGTTGAGCCGGACGCTCACCGAGTTGCTGCCGTTGTTGGCGGCTAGAAAATCGAGGTCGCCGTCGCCGTCCACATCGGCCAGAGCCACGGCAGCGGGGTTGGTGCCCACGCCCACGCTGCCGGTGGTGCCGGGGTTGCTGAATGTACCGCTTCCGTTATTGAGGCGGATGTTCACCGTGCTGCCCGAATTGCTGGCCGTCAGGAAGTCGAGGTCGCCATCGGCATCCACGTCGCCCACGGCCAGGCCGAAGGGGTTCGAGCCGGCGGGCACGTTGGTACTGCCGCTGAACGTGCCAGCGCCGTCGTTCAGCCGCACACTCACCGAGTTGCTGATCATGTTTTTTCAGAATCGGTAGGATTAATTGAAATTTTTAATTCAAGCGGAAAGGCGATTTTGGA
>JANPLI010000035.1:0-36576 GCA_031426455.1 Hymenobacteraceae bacterium
GTACTTCGTGCAGACCGGCCGCGTGAAAACCATCAAAACCACCGCCGCTGGTAAGGAGCTGATTACGGGCCTGTACGGCCCCGGCGAATTCTTTGGGTATATGGGCCTGCTCGAACACACGCCGCACCAGGATTCGGCCGTTGTCGTGGATGATGCGGCGCTGGTTTACATCCCCCGCGACGATTTCGCGCAGTTGCTGCACCGCAACCCGGCCGTTAGTCAGCAGTTCATCCGGCTGCTGGCGGGCCGCGTAAGCGAACGCGAGCAGGAGCTGCTGGCGATGGCTTACAACTCCATCCGTCGGCGCGTGGCCGACACGCTGCTCCAGTTGCACGAACAGGGCGGTGCCCTGCCGGACACGTATATCCAGCTCTCGCGCGACGATATGGCCGCCGTGGTGGGCACCGCGCCGGAATCGCTGACCCGGACGCTGAGCGAGTTCAAGCAGGACGGCCTGATCGAGATGACGCCCAAAAACATCCGGGTGCTGGAGCCGGAAAAGCTGCGCCGCGCTCGCTGGTGAACGGTATTTTTTCGAGTACTGAAGTGGTCTAACTGACCGGGACACAAGTGGGTCTGCCTTTCTTGTGGCGTAAAAAACGAGTCTACGAGCAAGCAGCGGCGTTACGATGCCGCCTTTCGGACCGAAGATTTGCGCTTGGCGCAAACAGGGCACTACCTCGTGCACCTGTTGTACCAGGTACTGGCCGTGCCGTCCAGCCGGTACTATGCCTGGCCCAAGTGACCGGCGCCGGCCCAAATGGCCGATGTGCCGGCGTGGGAAATGACGCTTGTTTAAGTTTTCGCTCTAAGCTTGACTTTGGCCTTTTGGTCCAGGCAAAAATGGCCTACAAGGCCCTGTAGGCCATTTTTGCAGACTTCAGGCCGCATTTCTGGCGGTCGGAGCCCTGGCTGGACATCGCAAAAGCCGGCGTGGTCTTCGAGTCGTCATCTCGCCGTATTTCGGCGGGCCGCCAAAAGCTCTCAAACGGGCTGGAAATGCCCATCCGTCACCTTGCGCCGCCGAGCGACACCGAATTGCGACACAAGCATAGCTTTTGCAAAAGGCCAAAGTCAAGCTCAGAACCTACCACCAGTGCATACTGCCATCCGTCTGATTCCCGGTAAGAGCGTTTCTTTTTCCGGGGGACGAAACGCATAGCGATACCGATTCCAGCCCGGCGCGCCAATGAAACAGCGCCGCCGCCGCCGGCCGAATGGGGCAGGCGGTAGCGTTCGGGCGTTGGCCCGGTGGTGAGGGAGCGCCCTTTTTCGGATCATTGGAACGCGGATTGGGGCGGCTGGGCGATCCGCGTCTTTCCATCCGTGTTCTACTGCTTCCATTCCGGACCTTCGGAAACCAGTCCGTTGCTCCAGAGAACTTCGGGCGTTTACCCTATACAAGCGCTCGCAATTGCAGCCGCTGATGCAACTTCGCACGGTGGGTGGTTCGCCGTCACCCGCCGGGGCAGCCGGCCGGTGGCACCACCAACGTCCTGACACCGAACAACCACTGGCTTACCGGCGCTACCCACCTTACGGGCTTTCTGTATTTTTTGACCTTATGTACGTCCGCCGCGATATCCGCCCCGGCCTGATTCTGCGCTTTTCCTGGAGAAACCTGCTGCTTTTCGCGGTCTGGGCCGCGCTAATTACAGGCTTATACGTGCTGCTGCTGCCGCATCAAATTGATATCCGCCTGCCCTTCCTTCCGTTGAGCACCATCGGCGTTGCCGTTTCGTTCTCCATCGGCTTCAAGAACAGCCAATCATACGAGCGTTTTTGGGAAGGTCGGAAGGCCTGGGGCGGCATTCTCAACCACTGCCGCACCTGGGGCAATCAGGTGAGCGGCTACCTTACCAATCGGCACACCACCCAGCCCCTGGCCACGGATGAACTGCACGCGCGGCGGCAGGAAATCATCTACCGACAACTGGCCTGGGCGAATGCCTTACGCCTGCAACTGCGCCGCTCGACCATCTACGACCGCCAGAACCTGACCCATACGCCCAACCTGAGCGCCACGGCTCCGCTGGAGGGCGAGCCGCGGGTGGCCGACTTTCTGCACCCCCAAGAGTACGAAGCAGTGATGCGGACGGTGAACCCGGCCGCGCAACTGCTTCGCAACCAGGGGCAGGCGCTGGCGGCTATGCTGGAAGAGGGCTTGATCGAAGATTTCCGGCACATCGACCTGATGCTCTCCCTGAAAGACGCCTATTCGCTCCAGGGCGTCTGCGAGTGCATCAAAACCACGCCGTTCCCGCGCCAGTATGCCTATTTCAGCAACCTGTTCGTGAACATCTTCGTGCTGCTGCTGCCCTTCGGGATGCTAGGCGAATTCAGCCAAATGGCCGACGGCAACGGCGTTTGGCTCAACGTGCCGTTCTCCATCCTCATTTCCTGGATTTTCACGACGATGGAAATCGTCGGCGACAACAGCGAAGATCCCTTCGAGAACTATATCAACGATGTCCCGATGACGGCTATCTGCCGCACGGCTGAGATCGACCTGCGCGAGATGCTCGGCGAAACCCAACTACCGCCCCGGATGCAGCCCGTGGATGATATCCTGCTTTAAGCTGCAAGCTTGTAACTGAACGCTTAGCTGCTGCTGAACGCGCCGCGCGGTCAGGCCGGGCCGTTGTAGCGCAGGGTGAGCAGCGTGATATCGTCGAATTGCGCGTTTTCGCCGATGAATTCTTTTAGCGCCTCGTGAACCCGCTCGTCTATCTGGCGGGGCGTCGCGGCCGGGGTGGCTTCCGCCAGCAACTCGCGGACCCGCGCCATTCCGAAACGCGCGCCGGCCTTGTTGTTGGCGTCGGGCACGCCATCGGTGTACAGAAAAAGCGTGTCGCCCGGCTCCAGCGTCAGTTTGTTGGATAGGTACTCAAACTCCCCATCGATGCACAGGGCCAGCCCGCCCTTCTTCTGGAGGGTTTCGACGCGGTTGTCGCGGCGCAGAATCAGCGGCGACTCGTGCCCGGCGTCGATGTACTCCACCACCCCCGTGGCCGGGTCGAAGATGCCCAGAAAGGCCGTCACGAACATCATCGACTCGTTTTCCTCGCTCAGGAAGCCGTTCACGCGCTGCGTTTCCTCGCAGATCGTGCCGCAGGCTTTGCTGGAAAAGTGGCTTTTGAAAATGGCTTTTGTGATCGCCATAAAGAGCGAGGCCGGAACGCCTTTGTCCGACACGTCGCCGATGATGAAGAACAGCCGCCCGTCCTCCATCAGGAAATAGTCATAGAGATCGCCCCCGACGAGTTTAGCCGCTTTCAGGGAAGCGTGCAGGTCGAAGTCCTGGCGGTGCGGAAACGGCGGGAACGTCTTGGGCAGCATCGCCTGCTGAATCTCCTGGGCGATGTTGAGATCGTTCTGAATGGCCACCAGCTGGTCGTGTTCGCGCTGCGACGCCATCAGCATTCCCACGTGCGCAATCGTCTTGTTGAGCGTCATTTCCAGGTCTTCGAAGGAAATGGGCTTGGTCACGAAGTCGAAGGCGCCCCGGTTCATCGCAGTGCGAATATTATCCATATCATTGAAGGCCGACACCATTACAGCCTTCTGATACGGGTTCTGCCGGTCGTTGAGCTTGGTCAGGAAGGTCAGCCCGTCCATTTCCGGCATATTGATGTCCGACAGGATCAGCGCAATGTCCTCGTGTTCGTCCAGGCGCGTCAGCGCTTCCAGGCCGTTGGCGGCGAAAATGAACTCGAAGCTTTTGTCGCGGATCTGCCGCCGGAACCGCTGGGTGATGAGCATTTCCATATCCGGCTCATCGTCGACACTTAGTATTTTGACAGGCATATTGGCAAAGAAGAGCAGCGTCCAGTTAAACGGAGAAGGCTTGCGCCGAATGAGGAAAGAAAATACTTAAGCAAGCGGCAACCGGATGGCGAACTCAGTGTAAACACCTGGTTCTGAAGTTACGCTCAGCGTACCGTGGTGCAGGGCCTGCACGATCTCCCGGCTGAGCGACAGCCCCAGCCCTGTGCCTTTGCCGACGGGCTTAGTGGTGAAAAAGGGCGTAAACAGCCGGGCTTTGACCTCGTCCGGAATGCCGTCGCCGTTGTCGCGGATGGTCACTTCGAGGTGATCTTCGGCCCGCCGCGACGCCACCGCAATCGTGGGCTTATAACCGGCCGCCTGCCGTTTGGAGCGTTCGTTGACGGCGTAGCAAGCGTTCAGGACCAAATTCAAAATTACGCGATTGAACTCGTACGGCGCCAGTCGGACCTGCCCCACGGCGGGGTCGAGGGCAAAATGCAGCGTCACGTTGAAGGTCGGATCACCGGCCCGCACGCCCTGGTAAGCCAGTTTGGCGAATTCTTCGAGCAGCGCGTTGAGGTCGGTCGGCTCAAAGTGCGCGCTGCCGGCGTGGGTTTGCGCCAGCATCCCCTGAATGATGCGCTCGGCGCGGGCGCCGTTCTCGCGGATGCGCGTCAGGTTGCCTTTGAGCATCGCCAGCACGTCGACCAGGGCGGCGGGGTCGGGCGGCGGTTGGCCGCCCCCCCCGAACTCCTCTTCCAGTTCCAGCACCAGATCGCCCGACAGGCGGGCATAGTTGACGATGAAATTCAGCGGGTTCTTGATCTCGTGCAGAATACCCGCCGTCAGTTGCCCGATGGCGGCGAGGCGGTCGAGCTGCCGGACCTGCTCACGTAGCGCGGCCAACTGCGTTTCGGCATCGGGGGCGGGCGGTGCCCCATCGGCGCGGCCAGCAGCGGCGTTTTCGTTCAAGGGTTCCATAACGGGCAAAAGGAGTAAGGAAAAAGGGAGGAAAGCGGAAAAGCGCGGGGTAAAACTACCCAGCAGGCAAAACCGGCAGCGTGATCGTCAGCTCCGTGAACTCGCCCTCGCGCGAGTCGATCTCGATCTTCCCTTTGTGGGTTTCGATGATGTCTTTCGTCATAAACAAGCCCAGGCCGGTGCCTTTCGACGTCGGCTTGGTGGTGAAAAAGGGGCTGAACATCCGGGCCAGCTCGCGCGGCGGAATGCCCTTGCCGTTGTCGCGCAGGCGCACGACTACCTGCTCCGCCGGAGTCCGTTCGGTGCTGATGCGCAGCTCCGGCGTGAACTCCGGGCTGGTTTTGCTTTTCTCGAACAATGTGTAGCACGCGTTGCTCACGAGGTGCTGCACGACCTGGCCAAACTCAAAAGGTAGCAGGCTAACCCGCACGGGCTGAGGCGTCAGTTGAAAATTCAACCGGATGGGCAGGGCTTTGTACTCGCCCTTCAGCTCCTGAATCGCCGCCTGAGTTTTGTTTTCCAGGAAGCTGTGCAGATCGGTTTCGATGAACTCGCGCGATTTTTCCCGCAGCAGCTTCTGCATATCCTTCAGGATGCGCGTCGTGCTGTTGCTGTGTTCCTGAATTTTCAGCGAGTTCGTTTTCAGCACCTGTAGCTCGTCGCGCAGGTCGTCGAGGGTGGCGGCCGACAACACGCCCTGCTCCTTTTCCAGGATTTGCGCCACTTCCCCAATCACCTCGTCGGACGACTGCGAGAAGTTAGTCACGTAGTTCAGGGGGTTGAGAATCCGGTCGACGATGCCCTTGGTGAGCTGCCCAACCGATGCCAGGCGCTCCTGCCGGATCAGCTCGCCCTGCGTGTTTTCCAAGTCGTTGAGCGTGTGTTCGAGGCTTTCCAGGAGCCGGGTTTTGATGAAGGCGGCAATCAGGTGTTCCTTGAGGTTGCAGATCATACTGATGTCGCGCTGGTCGAAAGCTTCGGCGCGCGTGGTGTTTTCCAGCGTGATGAAGCCCTCAATGCGGCCCTCGGTCTCGATGACGATGGTGATCAGCGACTGAGGCGCCGCCAGGGCATCGATGGCGTTGCCCAACTCGGTGTACACCACGCGGTTCTTGAGGTAAATATCCTCGTACACTTCTACGGCGCCGGTCAGGTAACGGTCTTCGGCCTGTTCCAGCGTCAGTTGCGCGGCCTGCACGTCGGCCAGTTCGCGGTTGCCGCGCAAGGCCTTGAAGCGGAACGAGTCCGTGGGCTTGTCGTAAATCAGGAAACTGGCGCTGTTCATATTCCGGATCACCGAAAACTTGGCCAGGATCGTCTGGAACAGGTTGGCGAAATCGATCTCGGCGTTGATAGACTGCACGATGAGGTCGATCTTTTCCAACTGATCGTTTTTAATAGCCAGCTCCTCCGACTGCTTTTCCAGCTCCGCTTTCTGGCTGACCACTTCCTCTGTTCGCTCGCCGATCAGTAGCTCCAGGGCCTGCTTTTCGCGCTCGACGGCCGCCAGCCGCCACCGCACCAGCGCCGACAGGGCCAGCGCACCGGCCGCCACCAGCAAGGCAATGCCCCACCAGCGCCCGTACCAAGGCGCCAGCACCGTGAACGCGTACGCGGCTTCGCGGCTAGGCGTGGCGTAGATATTCCGGCTCCGCACCCGAAAACGGTATTCGCCGGGCGGCAGGTTGGTGTATTCTTTCCGGCCGGCTTCCGTCCAGTCCGACCACACGCGGTCGTAGTTTTCCAGTTGATACTGAAACGTCAGCGCCTGCACCACCGGGTAGGTAGCGGCGGCAAACTCGAAGCTGATATCGTTGGCTTCCGGCGCCAGCGCGACGGCCGCCGGCGCTGCTGAATTCGGGACGGCCGGGGCACCGTTGAAAAGGGTGCGCTCGCCAACCGTCTGTACCCGGCGCAGGAGCGCGTCGTACGGCTGGGTGTACCGTTTGCGCACCCCGGCATCGTAGCGCACCACGCCATCGCGCCCGCCCATCCACACCACGCCCTGCCGATCCGGGTAAATGACGGTGATGGGGGAGGTCGAGAGCGGCAGAAACGGCGTGGTGATGGCCACGCGCCTCCGCCCGGCGGCCGGCTGGAACTGGGTGATGGTTTTTTTATCGCCTTCCACGGTCCAGATGCTGCCCTGCCGGTCTTCCAGCACCAAGTTTTTCCAGTTGTCGGCCACCTGATGCCCGCCGAAAGGGTTGGCGGCTACGAAACGGTCGCGTGCGTCGTCGAAACGATAGATGCCCTGATCCGCGTACGCCAGCAGGCCCAGACTGGTCAGCACCACGTGATTGTAAAGCAGCGTCGGCAGTCCCTGCCGGGTGGTGTAGTGGCGTAGCTGCCGGGTGGCGGGTAGCCAGCGGTACAGCCCGGCGGTCAGGGTTTCGAGCCACAAGCTGCCGTCAGGCCCTTCCCGGATGCCGAATATGCGCTCCGTCAGGCCCGGGATGTTTTCGTAAGTGGGCGCACGCCCCGGGCGTGCCGCGCAAACGACCACGCCGTTTTGGGTACCCACGTACACCTGCGCGGGGTCGGCCCGCACCGTCGCTACGCACAAGGCATAGTCGGGCGTAAGTAGCTGCGGCGCAGCGCCCGCGGCCAGCCGATAAAGGCCCCGGCTGGTGGCCACGAACAGCCCGCCGTCGGCGGCCTCGGCCAGGCCGGAGCAGGCAATATTCATCCCCGGCACTGGCCGGATTTCGCCGCCCTGCAACTGAAACAGCCCGTTGGCAGCGGCCAGGTAAAGGACGCCCTTCACGCGCCGGATATCGACCACTTCGCCGGTCAGGCGGCTGGCTTCGCTGAACAGCGTCAGCGGCGACGGCACTTCCAGTTGGGCCAGACCATTGTTGAGGGCCAGCCACAAACTGCCCTCGCGGTCCACGAACATCGCGTTGATGAGCTGCTCGCTGAGGCCAGCGCCGCTGCGAATGGACTGCCGGAGCTGCCCATCGGCATCGAGCAGTACCAGCCCGCCCCGGACGGTACTCACCACCAGGCTATGATCGGGCAGCCCGATGGCTCCGGTGGCCTGATTGGCTTGCAACAACCCCGATGCCGTGCTGGCAAATGGGCTGATCAGGCCGTTGGCGAGTTGAAACAGCCCCTGACTGCTGGTGACCAGCAGCGGTTTGTTGCCCGGTAACGCGAGCATTCCCACCAGATCGTAGAGCGGAGGCAGGCCTGCCTGCCGGGGCACGTCGCGCCATTGCCCCTGCGCGAACGTGGTGAGGCCGCGCTGCTGCTGAAACAGATATAGCGTCTTGCCCAACTGAAAAGCCGACGTGATGGGCGAGGCCCTGGGCCAGGTGCGCACGATTTTACCGTCCCAGCGGAACACGGCGTTGCGGGCCACGAAGTAGATGCCGTCCGGCAGTTCCAGCACCGCCAGAATTTCCCGGAACGGCGTTTTCAACTGGTCGCTCAGGCTTTGGAACCGGAGGGTGCCCGTGCTGTCGGGCCGCAGGTAGCCAAACTCGCCGTTCGCCCCCACGCACACGGTGCCACTGGCCGCCGTCAGCAGGGCCGATACTTTGGTGATGTGAGCCGTGGGAATGGTGCGCCAGTTCAGACCGTCGTATTCCAGGACGCCCGCGAAATTGCCAGCGTAGATGACGCCCCGGGTATCCTGCGTCAAGGCAAAGTTCTGGCTGTGCGCGTCGTACTGCCCCGGCGCGTAGATGCGGATGGGGGGCGCGCCCACCTCCGTACGACCCTGGGCACCAGCGCCGAAGCCGCTCAGCAGCGCGCCCAGCAGGTACGAGAGGTAGAAGAGCCGGAATCGAAACATTGGATAGGTGCGCAAAGCGCGTAGCACGAACGCCACGGGCAGTAGTTGAAGGAGGGAATCAGGTGACCACCAGCGCGGCCAGCGGGGCGGAAGCGGGCGCAAGCCGCGCAACCAGCAAGTCGGCTTCCGGCAGACCAGCGGCAATGTGGTCGGCAAGCTGGCGACCGCTTGCCGCCGACGACCCGCGCAGCGATTGGTGGAGTTCCGCAAACCGGGCGGGGTTCAGCCGGTGCAGCACATAGAGGGCGGTTTCGGCAATCACTTCATCCGCAGAAACCGCGTTGGCCACCAGAATCGCCGTGGGGTCGTGCTGATGCCAGGTCAGCAGTTCGCGGATGGCCACGGCTTTCGGCCAGGAGGCGAGGTGGGCATAGTCGCGGTTGATGAAATCGTGCAGCCGCGCTTCCACGCTAAGCCGCTGCTGCGGGTAGTTCGCCGCGCTTTTGCGCACTTTCTCGGCCAGCGGCACCTCCGCAAACAGGGGCAGCAGGTCGTTCTTCACTTCCGTGGGCAGAATCGTGCTCAGCAGCTCCAGCAGAAAGCCCTGCGTTTCGGCGTTTTTCTGGGTGATCAACTCGCTGATGACGTCAAACTGATTGTTGCCGTAGAGCAGCGAGAGCAGGGTGAAAATTTTTGGCACGAGGCGCTCTTTCTCCTGCGTGAGCGCCCGCATCAACGGCGATTGTGGCGGATACGCCTGCTGCCAGTCGAGGCGGGTAGCGGCCAGCCACACCAGCAGCTCCACTTCCTGCTTGAGTTGCTGCGTCAGGTAAGGACGTTCGGTGGTAGTGGCCCGGTGGTGGTGCCGCACCAGGCCCAGCAGCACCTGGTCGCGCACCCGCTGCTGCGGATGGTTGAGGTTGGCGCGCAAAAAACGCCGGGCGGGCTCGCCGCCAATGGCGCTTACCAGATCCACGAGGTCGGCCTGCCGCTCCAGCGCCAGCTCCGGCTGGTTGAAAAGCCGGAGCAGCGCCGGCACCACCGGCTCGCCAATGGTCAGCAGGGCCGCGCGCACGGCCGGTTGGTGGCGGCCGGTGCGTAGCAACTCGAACAGCGGCGGCCACAGCTCCGGCTTGCGCAGGGTGCCGGCCGCCCGGATAGCGGCTTCGCGCACGGCGGGCGCGGGGTCGCTCAACAGCGGCAGCAGGGAGCGGTACGCGTGAAATCGCCCCGATTTGCCCAGGGCCGTGGCAGCCTGAATGCGGTCCTCGACGGCGGGCGATAGCGCCAGCAGATCGAGCTGCGCCAGCGGCGGGCTGGCCGCATCCACCGGCACGCCCGGCGGCGGCGGCGGGGTCAACGGGGCGCTCGTGGCATCCGGACGGACGGTCTGCCGGTGCAGAAGCGCCGCCGACCGCCCGATGGCCTCGCCGAGCATCGACCGATAGCCTCCCTGAATACGAAACGAGCTAACGGCCCAGAAAGTCAGCACGGCCAGAAAGACGTAACTCAACTCCACCATCGAGCTGAAACCGATGGCGTGCAGCCCCAGCAGGACCACCCCGGTCAGGGCCGTGCCCAGGGCCTTGGGGCCGCCTTCGATGCGGCTCTGCAACAGCGTCCGCTCGGCCAGGGGAATCGGTTGAAACAGCACCTGAAACGCCGGATCGCTCACCGAGCGCCGAATGGCACTCATAAAAAACCGGCTCAACGCCACGAAAGCGAAAAAGAGCGGCGTGACCCCGTAAACGGTGCCGTAGAGGGCCGAAAGCCCAAAACTGAAGAGCAGCAGCAGCGGCAGCAGCACGATGCCGATCCGGATGGAATACGTGCTGATGAGCTTGTTGTACAGAAACCCTTTGACAAACAGCTCGATGATGGCGCAGATGCCAAAGAACAGCCCCAGAAAGCTCGCCAGGCTTTCCTTGTGCGGGTACACCTGTTTCGAGAGGACCGTGAACATAAAATCCACGTAAATCAACCCGAATACGGGCAGTAGCGAAAGCAGAAACAGCAGCGAGTAATACGCGCGGCCCGCTGATTTCCGGGGTGGCCCGGCTGCCGCTTCCGGGGCTGATTGCCGGACAGCTACGGCCGGCGTCCGGGCCACCGACAACTCGGCGCGGTACCGGCGGCGGATATACCCCATCAGCCCGGCGCTGAGCAACAGAAAAGCGAACGATACGGTCAGGAGCTGATCCGGCGAGAACAGCTTGAGCAACAGCGGCACCGACAGGTAACTGATCACCGATGATACCACGTCGCCCAATCCGATCAGACTGAACAGCCGCTTCGACTGCTGCAGGTTGAACACTCGCCCCATCGTGGCCCAGAACACCACTCCGTGCACGAATACAAAGCCCCGGTTCCAGAGAAACAGCAGAAAATAGAGCCATTTGGTTTGCACGAAACTGCCCAGCAGCAGCAGCCCCCCCACCGATAACAGCGCGAACAGCAACAGGCCGGCATTGACCTGCCGAAACCCCAGACGCCGCTGCGCCCACTGCACACTCAGGCCCAGCACATACGTAAACGTGCCCCCCGCCACGAACGCCAGCGGGAGCTGATCAGGGGCGAAGTTGTTCAGGAACAACGACGTACTACAGGTGTAGAAGACGGCTACCGTCGCGCCCATCAGGAGCGAATACGCCCCGAACAGGCTAACTGCGTGGCCTTCGCCCGGCTTTAGGCCCAGCAGGTCATACCACGGGCGGTGGCGCGGCAGGTGACTAATAGACAGCATTGTACACCATAAAATGCACCGGAGTAGTGGGCATCTCGGGGCCGTTGGGGCTGATATACAGCGTCTGGAACCCTAGCCTCGCCAGTGCGTGCTGCCGGAAATCCAGGTAGGCGCCCCCCGTCATCATCTGCACCCGCGCTTCCAGAGCGGCGTTCAGCCGCGTGTGGTCGAGGACCGTTGAGAACGAGTGCCGCCGATGCGTGGGCAAGACGACCAGCCGGCTGAAGGCCCCCACCAGATGGTTATCATAGGCCCGGTGCAGGTCCGGCGGCAGCAGTTGGGCGTACGGCACCCCGGTCAGGCCCCGGTGCAGACTCAGGCGCCCGGCCGCTACCAACTGGTCTTCTTCGAAGACGACCCAGTGCTGGGCATCGTCGTCGATTGGCTCGATCCAGCGGGCGCGGGCGAAAAAATCCTGATCTACGCCGCGCTCGTGACGCCACGCTTCCACGCGCAGCCGGCCGATGGCTTCGCCGCAAGCAGAAAAACTGACTTTTTCCAGGCGGAAGGGGGCTTCCGGCAGCAGCGTCTCAACAGGAACGGAAGGCATAAGTGACAGCGAGTTTAACCAGGGCGGTCAGTAAGTAGTAAATGAACCAGAATCGGATAGGATCGCCGCGCGACAGGCTGGGCTTTGCGGCTGAATATCAGCGGCTACCGTCGGCTGCCGGCAGTGTGTAGTAGGCACCCAACGAGAAAAACCGCCGGTCCTGCGGCAACCGCGAAGCAAACAGATAGACATCCGCCGCCCGGATGCCGGGTACGAAGTACTCCTTGTCCAGCAGGTTATTGACCGTCGCCTGGACCGTGAGGCCCGGTAGCAGATTGCGGTAAGTCAGGTTGGTGTTCAGCGTCAGAAACGCGTCGAAGCGTTGCTGCGGGTTGCTGCTGCCGGAGGTGCCGGCCCCGGTCAGGCGCTCGCTCACCCAGTTGCCCGACAGGTAGATGCTCAACTTGCCCAGCTGGTACTCGCCGCCGGCATTGGCCATATAGCTGGCGATATCGCTGACCCGCAGGTTCGTGATGCGGTCCACGGGGCTGGTGTAAGTCGCGTTCCACCAGATTGTTACGGGGCTGCCTTTGTAGCTGCCTTCGGCCTGTAGCCCCCAGATCCGCCGGCTGCCGATGGCCTGGAACTGCTGCGTGGTCTGACCATTGTCGAGCGGTACGGTAGCCGCGCCCACGGCATTACTGTACGCCGACTGGTATGCTACTACACTGGCTGACAGGCGCTTGGTAGCCTGAAAGTACAGGCTGCCCTCGAAATTACGCACCCGCTCCGGCTGTAGCGCCGGGTTGGCCAGACTACGGGTGGTGGTGGTGCCGTACTTCTGGAGGAAGGAAGCGTCCTTGAACGCCTGCGCGTAGATCAGCTTCAACACAAATTTGCGATACGCGTAGATGGCTGCCAGCCGGGGGTTGGTCACGGTGCCGTAGCCGCCGGTTCGGCGCACCCGGTTGTAATCCATCCGTAGCCCCGCTACCAGCTTGAGCCCCTGGAGCGGGCGGTACGTGGCCTGCCCGTAAACGCCCGCGTCGAGGGTCCGGAAATTGTTGCCGCCGGGCAGAATGGATGACCGTTGCAGCGCCCCGGTTTCATCGGCAAAGCCAGTGGTGGAAGTCAGATAGTTGCCCTGAATCAGCCCGCTACGCCCCTCGATGCCGCCGTTCAGGTCAAGGTCATAGCGAGGCGACCAGAACAGGCGCAGTTCGTTGCGGAACTGGGTCGAAACCCGGTACTGGTAAGTCGTTAGGGAGCGCGCGCCGGAATCGGCCACCAGCTCCCGGAAACTCAGCTTCTTGTTGTAGTACCCGTTGTAGGTCACCAGGTTGGTGCCGCCGTCGATTTCGTGCAGCAGCGACGAAGCCAGGTTCAGGATCTGAAATTTCTCACTGAATTTCTTCGTGTAGGTAATCGATGCCGCCCGGTTGTGCGTGATCCAGCGCGGATTACCGCCCGCCGGCACCAGCGTACGGTTGGTGTACCAGGGCGTGATGCCCTCGTTGGTTTTCCAGTCGAGATAAGAGATGGTCAAGTCCTTGAACTCGAGCTTGCCGCGAATCAGGCGATCCATCTTCTGGTCGCTGAATTCCACGGGGTTGCCCTGCACCTTGTTGCCGAAGAGCCGATTATCGAGCTGCGCGGCCCGGTCGGCCCCCGCGGCCGTCAGGCGAATGGCGCTGGGGGTGGTTGTGCCGGGCTGATAATCAACCGTGTAAAAGTCGCTGGCCGGCAGCGGCGTGCTGAGATATTTCTGGGCGGCAGCGCCCGTCAGGTCGAGCAGCCCCGTGTAATCGGCGGCAGTGCGGGGCTGATAATTCCATTCCGGATACTGCGACAGGTCGCGCCCGGTCGCGCGGTAAGCGCGCGCCGTGATGGAAAGCGCCACGTCGGCCGTGCGGGCCGACACCACGCCGTCGAGGTATTGGGCGTTGTGGGTGCCGACGTGCGTCTGGGCCGTCACACCCAGCTTCCGGGCGGGGCCAGGCTGATTGCGGAAACTCTTGGTAATGATGTTGATGACGCCTGTGAAAGCGTTGGCACCATACAGGGTGGAGGCCGGGCCGTAAATGATCTCCACCCGGTCCACGTCCGACAGGGCGTACTGCGGCGAAAGCACGACCTGGTTGGATACCAAATCGTTTTCCTCCACCCCGTCGATGAGGATGAGCATCCGGTCGTTATTGTCCGACCGGTACCCGCGCTGGTAAAAGATGGAATACACCACGCCGTTGCCGCGCATCATATCGAAGCCGGGCAGGTCGTGAAAAAGCTGTTCGATGGTCTGGTAGCCCCGCTGCTCAAAATCGCGGCTGGTCAGCACCACGACCGTAGCCGGCGCGTAAAGCAGGTTTTCCGCCCGTTTCGATACCGACGTTACCTGGACCACCTGCTCGCGCGAGTCGCGCACCTGCTGCACCAATGCCTTATAGCGCGGTGAGGACGAGAAATCCGGCTCAAACTTCGGGTTCAGCGCCAGCAACTGTTCGATGGCCCGGCCGCTCTGCGCCAGCGAATCAATCGCCAGATAAGTCATCGACAGCAGTTTGTACGCCTGAATACGCCCGCTTTCGCCAAACCCCTTATCGGTGCAGGATTTGAGCAAAGACACCACTTCGTCGAAATTGCCGGTTGCGTACCGTTTTTCCGCTTCCGGAATAGCCACGGCTTCGTCGCAGACGCTTTGCGCCCGCGCCCCCAGGCCGGTCAGCAAGAGCAGGCCTGCCCCGATCAAAATCGCGTACCCGTTTTTCATCCTGCGTGCTGCTTTTTTCACCCTCCCCGCGCTCATTCGGGTTTGGTTTTTTCGTACATAATCTCCTTGCCGATGTACTTATCCCATTCCTCTTGGGTCAGGTTGCGTTTCACTTTTCTGGTCAGCTCCGCGAACAGCTCGGCCGCATCGATATCGCGGATGCGCACGGTCTTGTCGGCGCCGCTGGCCAGCACCCGCTTGCTGTCGTTGCTGAAGCGCACGGCCATCACCCAGGCGTTGAAATCGGTGAGGATGATCGGTTGCTGCTGCGTAGCAATGCCACTGTAGTCCCAGATGTGCACCGACCAGTCGGGGCTGCAACTGGCCAACAGCTTGCCATTGGGCGAGAACGCAAGGTCGCTGACGCTGGACGTGTGCCGCCCGGACAACAGTTGGCCCGTCGCGGCGGGCACGCCGTCGCGTAAGTCCCAGGCATAGAGCGTTCCGGCGGCGGTGCCCGTAACCAGCTCGCGCCCATCCGGGCTGCAGACCAGGGCCGTGACGCGGTCGCCGAATTCGCGGCGCGCGATGAGGTCCGGCGGTTGTTTCAGGTCCGCCACCTGAAAGCTCAGCACCTGCCCCTTATTGGATCCACAAAGCAGTCGGCGCCCATCGGGCGTAAGGCGGGCGCAGTAAATAGGATAGGGCGTCCGGGCAGTTTGCAGCGAGTCGAGGCGACCGGCACCCATCTGCCAGCGTCGCACCTCGCCAGCGCTGCTCACCGACAGTAGCGTGGCCGTGCCGGGCACCGGCAGGAGTGCCCGCACGGGCGCCGCGTGGGCAGGCATCGCCACCGGTTCGGCGCCCGGCGCCCGAATGCTCCAGCAGTACAGCGTGCCTTTTTCGCTGCCGCCCACCACGGTCTGCCCGTCGTCGGTAAACAGCAGGGCGCGAATGCCGTCCGGTTTTTTGCCGGGCGTATGCAGGACTTGTGGCGTCTGGCCGGCCGTGTTGTACGCCCATATCCGGACGGTCCCGTCGTCGCTGCCCGACGCCAATAGCGGCGTGCCCGTGCCGGGCGCCACGGCGATGGCGTGCACGTAGTCGGTATGGCCGCGCACTACGGTCAGGGCGCGCGAGGCTTTGGCCAGGGCATTAAAAATATCCGGGTTGTCGGGCTGCCCGCCATTGCGCAGGTTCAGGCTGTAGGCCTGGGCGGCCAGCAGGGCGGGCAGGTCATCCTGCCCATTGTCGGTCATCTGGTAGGCCTGAATGGCCAGCGTGCGGGCAATGGCTTTACCGCGCTGCTTTTCGGCGTATCCCTGCGCGGCCACGGCTTTGCCGCGCTGGGCTTCCGCATCCTGCTGGGCCAGCCGGGCAATTTCGGCCTGGCGGCGGGCGTCCTTGCTGGCGCCGACGGCCCGTTCGGTGGCCACCAGCGCGTTTTGCCGCTGCTGATCGGCATATTTTTGGGCCGCTTCGGCTTTGATCTGCGCCGTTTCGGCTTCGTGGCGCTTTTCCACGGCCACCCGCTGGGCGTCCACGGCCAGTAGCCGCTGCTCTTCGGTGAGCTGCTTTTGCTGACCGGTGATGACTTCCTGCTGCTCCGCGATTTTTTTCTGCGTGATGGCCTCGCGGGTTCGGCTTTCTGCCCGACGACGCTCGAAAAGCGCATTCTTTTTCTCGGCCAACGCCTGATCTTCGCTCTGCTGCGCCTGCGTTCGGAGGACGGCTGAAACGATCAGAAACAAGAGCGAAATCAACGAGCCGACACCCAGAAAAATGGCGAAGGCTCGCGTGCGCTGCAACTCGCGGCGTTGGCGTAGCGCCCTGTTTTCCAGCTCAAAATCGTGCTTACTCTTGCTGTAGTTTAGGAAATTTACAGCCCGCTCCAGGTACGGATCGTAGCGGTTGGCCCAGGCTTGAGTGGGGCGGTTGTCGGCCAGCCACTTCAAGCCGATCTGTAGCTCTGGATTGGTCCAGACGCCGATTTTGCCTTCGTGGTAAAGCGTAGCCGAATGGCTGAGCTGTTGGTAGAACTTAGCAGAATCGGTTTCTTCCCGGCTCCAGGTGCGCAGCCGTTCCCAAAGGATCATAATGCGCTCGTGCCCGATGTCGATGATGAGGTCTTCGTCGGCGGGCTGAGCCGTGGAGGGCGTCAGAAAGGCCACGTCTGGTTCCCGAAAGCGGTTCAGGATGTCCACCAACTGCTCGGACCGTACGCCGGCAATGGCGCTGATCGCGGCTACCGGCAGCGGCCGAATGCCCCCCGCATTGTCTGGCCCCAGTACCAGCAGCGCTTTGAAGAGCTTTTCGGTGGCCAGCCGGCTTTTGTCGTCCGGCAGGTCGCGGTACACTTCCTCGGCGTGGACCGAAATAGCCCGCTGCATCGTGCCAACGGCTTCGTAGTCAGCCTCCGCCAGGGGTTCTTCCGGTTTATTGGTGAACTGCCAGTGGTTCCAGGTGCGCATCAGCGCGTGCTGGAGAATGGGCAACTGGTCAGCCCGGTCGCCGATATCATTCAGCAGGCGCGCCGTCAGGCCGGGCGCGATGCGGGCGCCCATCATCGTGACGGGCGTGGTGATCACCTGCTCCATTTCCTGCCGGCTCATCTTGGGCAGCAGGTACGAACCGTGGTTGATGGCGGCCGTCAGCGCTTCGTCATCCGTGCATTGGTCGAGGTAATCCGAGCGCATCGTCAGCACCACGTACACGCCCAGGGCGGGAGTACCACTGAAATGCAGCAGCAGGCGGATAAACTGCGCTACGTCGTCGGTCGCCGCCTGCCTTTGCCGGTACCGGAAAAGCTCTTCGAACTGATCGATGAACAGCAAAAGCGGGCTGCCGGCGCACCAGCGCCCGATGGCTGCTGGGTCGGTCAGCAGCAGCGCTTCCAGTTCCTGGGGCGTGGTGGCCGCCGCAAACGCCCGATTCCGTTCGCTGAAGGTGCGGTGCAGCGCGCGGGCGAGATTCTGGACCGGCGTGGCTTCGGGTGTGAGGAACGCGACCTTCCAGACCGTATTTTCCGTCCCGCTGCCTGCTTCGGCGATGATATGGGGAATCAGCCCCGCTTTCACCAGCGACGATTTACCGCTGCCCGATGAACCGATGATGGCCAGAAAGCGGGTCGCGGCGAGCTTTTGCCGCAGGTCGCGAATCTGCTTGTCGCGCCCGAAGAACAGCCTGGCGTCTTCCAGCTCGAAGCTCCGCAGCCCGGGAAACGGATTACTGTGAGCTACGGTCGCGTACGCTTCCATCATATGCAGGCGGCGAAAATGGCCAGGGGCGAATCCTCGGTCAGGTGACCTTATCCCGTCGCCGGTTATCGGGAGGCAACGCGGAAATTATGCTCAGGCGGGGGCGTCAGCAGCCCCCGTTTTCACGATGAAGATGTTCCGGTTGCGGTTACCGGCGTATTCGTACCTGAACTCATCTACTCCGTTCACTGTCAGATGAATCCCCATTCCGCCGATGGGCCGTTCTTCGAGAGGCAGGGCAAAAAATTCTTCCGTCGGCATCTGGTGCTTGAGCGGATCGAACGCGGCGGCCTCATCCTCCAGCGTCACGCACAACTGGCCGTCGGTCAGCTCCATCAGTACGTCCAGCGGGCCTTCCGTACCGGCCGCCTCGTACCCGTGGGTGATGATGTTGGTGGCAATCTCATCGATGGCCAGCAGCAACTGGTAAGTCGGTTTTTTTTCCAGGCCCGCCTGCTGCGCCTGAGCTTTCACCAGTTGGCGGATACCATCCAAGGAGTCGAGCGTTCCCGGAAACGTGATGCGATCCATAAAGCGTGAAAAAGGAAAAGGGGCGGAGTCTGGCCCCTCTACCCCAGCTGGCGGCGCCGCGGCCGCCGCTGTCAGCTGCGTTAACTGACAACGGCGGCACGGCGCCCCGCACAACGGAGAGAGGGGACTTGGCCCGGCAGCTACACGTAATGGTCCACGATGTTGAAGCTGTGGTGCAGGCCGGTTTTTTCCAGCGTTTCCACCACCGATTCCGGCGCTTTCACGATGTAAACGGCCAGGTGCGTACCCATTTTCTGCTTCGCGAAAATGAGGACCCGCAGGCCCGCCGACGAGATAAATTCCAGCTTTTCGACCAGCAGCACCAACTCGTCGGGACCTTCGACGGCCAGCCGCTCGATTTCCTTTTGAAACTCGCGCGCCGACAGCGAATCCACCTCCCCTTCCAGGGTGATGAACGCGACTTTTTTGACCTGTGCCTTGATATGCAGACTCATTGGAGAAGACTTGTTGAAAAAATGTCAGATTACTTACCCACCAGAATGACTACGCTCCGCGGCCCCACCAGAAAGTCGTGTTGATTTTCCAGCCACTGTTCCGCGCCGGGGGCGTGAATGTCGTCGGGGCTGGCCAGGGCCGTGTTGGCGAATACGTGCCACTGCTTGGTTTCCGGCAGGCCCGGCAGCTCGAAGCTGAGGGCGTCCCAGTACATATTCATCGCCACGTACACCATACTATCTTTCACGATACCCTGCTTGGCGTGGTCGCCGCAGAGCATAAACGCGAACGCGCGGCTCGACGCGTCGTGGTCGCCGTGCCAGGCCTGGGTGCCGTGGAAGCTGATGTCGGGGTAGCCGCTGCCCACGTAATCGCGGTGCTGGAAATGCACCGGGCTGCGCAGCACCGGGTGGTCGCGCCGGAAGCGCAGCAAGTGTTTGGCGAACTGGAACAGGTCGGCGTTGGTGTGCTGGTCGTCCCAGTTCAGCCAGTTCAGCTCGTTGTCCTGGCAATAGGTGTTGTTGTTGCCGTGCTGGGTGCGACCCACTTCATCGCCCATCAGCAGCATCGGCACGCCCTGGCTGACCATCAGCATCACCAGTGCGTTTTTGACTTGCTTGCGGCGCAGGAAGTTGATGCCCTCATCGTCGGTTTCGCCTTCCCAGCCGCAGTTCCACGAGTCGTTGTCGTTGCCGCCGTCGTTGTTGTCCTCGCCGTTGGCGTAGTTGTGCTTCTCGTTGTACGCCACCAGGTCGTAGAGCGTGAAGCCGTCGTGGCAGGTGATGAAGTTGACACTGGCCGTCGGCCCGCGCATACTGTACAGGTCCGGCGACCCCATCACGCGCTCCTTCATCAGGCCCACTTTGCCCTCATCGCCTTTCAGAAACTGGCGGGCATCGTCGCGAAACCGCCCGTTCCACTCGGCCCAGCGGTCGTAGTTCGGGAACGAGCCTACCTGATACAGCCCACCCGCATCCCAGGCCTCGGCAATGAGCTTGCACTTGGCCAGGATCGGGTCGTAGGCCAGCGACTCCAGCAACGGCGGGTTACTCAACGGGCTACCGTCCTGGGCACGGCCCAGGATGGCGGCCAAATCGAACCGGAAGCCGTCGATATGGTATTCCGCCGCCCAGTAGCGTAGGCAGTCGAGTACCATATTGCGCACCACGGGGTGGTTGCAGTTCAGCGTATTACCCGTGCCGGAGAAGTTGAAGTAGTACCCCTCCGGGGTAAGCATATAGTACGTCTTGTTGTCGATCCCCCGGAACGAGATGGTGTTGCCCCGGTGGTCGCCCTCGGCGGTGTGGTTAAACACCACGTCCAGCAGCACCTCGATGCCATTGGCGTGGAGTTCTTTGATGAGCGTTTTCAGCTCATCGACCTGCATTCCGAGCTTACCGGTGGATGCGTAGCCGGCTTTGGGCGAGAAGAAATTGACCGTACTGTACCCCCAGTAGTTGACCAACGGCTCGCCGGTGACCGGACTGGTCCGGTTGCCTTCCCATTCGTCGAACTCGTAGATCGGCAGCAGCTCCACGCAGTTCACGCCTAACTCTTTGAGGTACGGAATCTTCGCGCGCAGGGCGCTGAACGTCCCCCGGTTTTTCAACCCCGATGACGGGTGCTGCGTGAAACCCCGCACGTGCATCTCGTACACGATCAGATCTTCGATGGGCGTTTCGAGCGGGTGGTCGTGTTCCCAGTCGAAATCCTCGAACGCCAGCCGCGAACGGTAGGGATACACATTGTCCCAGTTGGGCGGCGCCATCCAGGTGTTGCGCCCGCCGATGACCTTGGCGTAGGGGTCGCTCAGGATTTTCGACTTGTCGAACCAGTGCCCCGCGCCGGGGTTGTAGGGGCCGTCCATCCGGTAGCCGTATTCGAGGCGCTCGTAGTCGAGGTCGAACACGATCATACTGTACACGTTACCCACCCGGAACTCGTCCGGGAAGGCAATCTCGGCGAACGGCTGCTCCTCGCCGCGCTCGAACAGCACGAGCGTGCAGTCGGTAGCGGCGGCCGAGTAGATGCTGAAGTTCACGCCGCCGGCCACCATTGTGGCGCCGAACGGCAGCACGTGGCCCCGCCGGAACTTGATGCCCTGCTGTTCGTGGGTCGGGTAATAATCGATGCGGGTTTCGGTCGTCACGATCAGGAGGCGTTAAGCGTGGCTAGCCCTTCGGCCAGGGTATCGACCGTCACGAAGAAGCCCAGAAACCCGGTGTCGCTCATCACGTCCTTGATTTCTTCCGAAGTGCCCACCAGCACCACTTTCCCGCTGCGGGCTTTGATCTGGCGGTACACCACCAGCAGCACCCGCAGGCCAGCGCTGGACATAAAATCGACCCGCGTCAGGTCGATGATGATCTGGTGCTGCCCCTGCACCGCCGCCATGGCGGTACGCTCAAAATCGCCCGCCGTTTTGCTGTCGATGCTGCCGTCGGCGGTGATGACGGTAATCCCGTTCTGGACGCTGGCTGTTGCGTGCATTCCCGTTGTATTGATGCGTTGAAAAAAAGCTTACCCGACGGGCGTCAGCAACACTTTCACGCGCACCTGCTTGTCGGTGTCGGGCAGCTTGACGGTCAGCGCATCGGCGTCGAAATTGGCGTACGGCTGGTCGTCGATAAAGCACTCCGTAATCCGGATGCTGCCTTTGGGCAGGATATCGGGCGAAACGAAGAGGATGTTATTCTTGAACGAGTCCGGGTAGGGCTTGAAGTAGAAATACGTCGGCTTCTTGGTCACCAGCAGGTTGGTGTACACCGTCGAGAGGAAGCACAGCTCGGTGCTGTGGTAGGCGCTCATCGAGTGGCTACCCTTGAAACGCTCGGTGCCCATCAGGTACGGCATTCCGTTGGCAAACACGTTGAAATAGACGCCACCGTCGTCGGTATCGAGGAAGAAGGCGTTGTAGAACGACGCCGCCTCGCGGCCCTGCTTGGCGTACTCTTCGTCGCCCAGGATGCCGTGCAGGATCATATAAGCCAGAATGGCCTGTTCCTGCTGCCACCACGCCTTGCGGTCGTGCCACACGAATTTGTGGTGGTTGCCGCGCTTGTCCACGCGCTCCACCACGTCGTACCAGCCGCCACGCTGCTGGTCGGAGCCGGCGGCGGGCATAATGTCGGCAATCTTGCGGGCGAAGTCCAGGTATTCCGGCTTGGGCCGCAGCGACTGCATCCGCATCAGGTTCCAGGAAATCTTGAGGTTGTGGCCCACCACGGCGCGGTTCTGCTGCCAGCCCCAGGTTTGGTCTTTGCTCCAGTCTTCCATAAACTTCTCCTGCACGAACGGGCTGTTCTCGTAGTCAGGGAAGTACTTGGTGATGGTGTCGAAGGTGTCTTCCAGGAAATCCGCGTATTTCTCCTCGCCCGTCGCCAGGTACAGGTTCACGAGGTATGCCGGGGCGTGGTCGCCGACGGAATTCCAGTTTTTGCGGGCGCGGTTGTGGGCCAGCGACTCGTCGCGCGGGTCCAGCCCAATCGGATCGATGTGCGAGAAGTAGCCGCCCTGCTCGTTGTCTTTGTATTTTTCGAAAACGTTGATGGTCTTCTCAATATCCGACAGGATGCGCTTGTCGCCCGTCAGGCGGAACGTTTGGGTGGGGCCGGCCAGCGCGTAAATCTGCTCATACATCGGGATGGAGTAAAAGTCATCGCCGAATTCCGAGGTCAGCAGCTTGGTTTCCTTGTCGCCGTCCACCTTCAGGCCGTGGTACCAGTACACGATGTCCTCGTCCTGGTCCGCAAAGCGCATATGTTCGCGCAGATACTCGGTGCCCTTCTCGGCGCCTTCCAGAAAGGCGTCGTTGCCGGTCAGCATATAAGCCGACGCGAACCCATAGATCATCCGCGAAATGGTGTCGGTTTCCTGCAGGTAGTCGCCCTGCTTGGCACCGCCCAGGTGCAGCATCGTGCGGTACTTGTGGTAGTCGATCGGCTCGGCGGGGTAGTTGAACTGCCACTTGAGGTAGCTCGACGCAATCGAGCCGATCTGCCGGATCCACCAGTCCTGATTTTCGTGCCGGTAAGCCAGCGGCTCGTGGCTGGGGAAAATCATCCACTGCACTTCGAATACCGGCTCGTCGCCATCCACGCCGGGGTAAAACGTGCCATACGTATGCACGTACTGGCGCTCCTGCGACAACAGCTCGATCATTACGCCCGAGGCATCCTGATACCCTTCGTCGAGGTTCCGAACCGTGCGGGCGAACGTGCTGGCCGTCAGATGTTCCCTGTAACGCCGACCGTCCGACGTTTCGATGGTGAACGCACGCTCTTCGCGCGAAAACGCAACGACGTACCCGGAGATCGTATCCGAGAACGTGAAATCGATGGCCATTGCGGCCGAATGCGGCGGAACGGCCTGTTGACCAGTGGCCAGCGCCGACTTAGCAGAAGAAGACTCCATACGGACAGGGAAAATAAGAAAAGTAAAAACTTCGGAAAAGGAGCGTCAGCTAAGCGCTCTGGTCAGTGTAGCCCTGACTGATCTCGATGATGGTGCCGTCAGGGTCCTGCACCCATACCGTGCGCCAGCCCGGAATGAAAGCATCGAAGTCCAGTGGTCCCAACGTCACGCGAGCGGCCTCGCCGAGCGTCGCCAGGGCCGCATCCACGTTTTCGACCTGAAAAGCCAGGTGCCGGACGGCGGGGTAATGCGGGCCGTCGCCGACGGGGGCGGGCCAGCCGACGGGTAGCGGCACATCGGCCCGAAACAGCTCCAGGTACACGCCCTGGGGGTTTTTGAGAAAGACAATCTCGTTGCCGTCGCCCAGCGGAATCACCCGGGCGCGCCGGAAAGCGAAATACTGCGTGTAAAACGACTCTGTGCTAGCCGGATCGGCGCACGAAAGCGCCACGTGTGAAAAGAGCGGAGGAGCGTTCATCGGCTTCGATTCAGGTTAACGGCTTGCCAGTATTTCGATGATTTTCCGGGCGAACAGGTGGGCGTGGCCCCCGGAGCGGCCCGTCACCAGGTCGCCGTCCACCACCACATCCTCGTTGACGTAGATGGCGCCGTAGGCGCGGGCATCGCCGTGCAGATTGTTGTGACACACTAGCTTACGGCCTGCCACCAGGCCCGGAATCGGCGCCGTCAGCCACAAGCCGTGGCAGATGATGCCTTTCAGAATGCCTGGTTCGGCGAACGCGCGCTGCAGGAAGGCAGCGGCTGGCGGCACCTGGCTCACGTCGTCGGTGTAGCGCAGGCGGTCGGATACCATCCCCGAAGGCACAATGATGGCGTCGTAGCTCCGCAGCTCCTCGTCGCTCATATTCTCGAAGGATTCCGCGCATTCCATCGGCACTTTGTATTCGTGCCCCAGGAAAGTGAGGCGCTCCTGGCCCCAGAGACGGGTCAGAAAGTGCAGCTCGGCGCCTTCCTCCGGAAAGCGGTATTTATAGTAGAAAATCTCGTTCTCGTAGAAGTCGCCTTCGAACAGAACGCCAATCTTTTTGCCTTTCAGGTTCATCGTCCGTTGATTCAGAGCGTAGCCGAGCCTTCGTGATACACGAGCTTGTCCACCGTGTATTTGGTGATGACGGGTTGACCCGTGATGCCCAGGCGCACGTCCCAGGTCTGGTAAGCGTCGAGCTTGATGCGCTTACTGTAGGCCTCCGGCGCGTTCCAGACGCTTGCTTCCCACTGCACCACCACGGCTACGGTCGCCATTTCGCCGTTGAGCTGCGCCTCCACTTTCTTGACCGTGTGCACTTCATCGAAGAAGATGCGGATCACGCGCTGAAACCAGCCCTCGAAGCCGGCGTACCCATAAACCGTCGCCTCGGGGAACACCATCTCCAGTTCCTCGTCGGCGAGCATCGGGAGCAGCTCCACCATTGGGGCGTGGACATCGAGCTTGCGGTACCAGTCAATCGCCAGTTGTTCAATTGATTCCGTCGTCAGCATTGGAAGGTCGAAAAAAGGAGCGGTTAAAATTCGGTTTTCCTCAGGTCTCAGGCCAGCGACCCATCGGGGTGCTGCACCATTCCGGCGAAGTGAATCGCAATGCGCCCATCGCGCAGCACCCACGAATCGGCAAAGCGCATCCGGGCTTCGTTGCCGTCGTGGAGCTTCATCGTGATCTGCTCGGTGATCATCAGCGTCGAAGGGTCTTCCGTTTCGGCCCAGAACACGATATCGGTCTCCAGGCTGTCGATGCCCAGGATGCCCTGCATATGCTCGCGAATCCGGTCGCGGCCCTGGTAGATGATCGGCGCCTTGGTGAAGGAAGAAATCAGCAGCGCATCGTCGGTGTACTGATCGAGGAGCGCCTCGATGTTTTTGTCGAGAATGAGCTGGATGTGTTCGCGGTACATCCGGCCCAGCGGCGAGTCGGGAACATTCTGCATTCGTGAATCGAAAAGGGGGGTTAATGAACGAGTGACCGCACCAGCCCCGCCGTTCCGCAGGCCAGCGCGCTTCCGACGATTACATTTGAAACAGCATCACATCCGACATCACCAGTGTCAGCGGGAGCTTGTAGTCCGGGTATTCCGCTTTGATGGCGTTGATCATTTCCTCGCCTTTCAGGCCTCGGGCCAGCGTGGCTTTGGCGAATTCGAGGTACGTGATCTGGGTCTGAAAAATGGTAGAGTCGGTGGGATCGCCGTGGCCCGGAATCACCACCTCGTAGCCCTTCGCTTCGAAGTCGCGCAGCGTAGCAATCCACTTGTCGAATGGCAACTCGCCGGCCGCTGACCGCTCCCCAAAGTAGGCGTACGCGCCGTTGTAAACCAGGTCCTGCGGCATCAGCAGATGCGCTGCCGGGATTTCCACTACCAGATTGGCCGGCGCCTCTGTATCCGTAATTTCCAGCATGTTAAGCTGTACGCCGTCAAATTCCAGCGGGCCGGGCGCCAACAAGTGCGTGGGCACCACCCGCTCGGCCGGAATCATCGCCGCCGCATTGGCACCGTGCAGGTTACGATGGTAGTCGAGGACGAAATCGGCCATTGCGTTGATGCGGTCAACAACGGCCGGCAGCGCGTATAAATCGTAGTCCTGAAAGGACGCCGCGCCAAACCAGTGATCCGGGTGATAATGGGTGATGATGACCCGCGCCAGCGGCTTGTCCAGTGACTCGATGTAGCGCCGCAACTCGTCGGCGTGGGGTTTGAGCTGCAACGTGTCGAAGAGCAGCAGCCCGTTAGGCGTTTCCAGTAACTGCGCATTCACCAGCTCGCCGTCTTCGGGAGCCTGTACGGTGTGCACGGTGAAGTTTGATCGCTCAGTTTTTGCGACTTTTAAATAATGAAAATTAAACATAATAGACAGAGCTTTTCTGTTTTAGCTGAAAGGAGGATAGGAGTAAAGCCACAAAATCCATCATAGCCCATCCACTCTGCTTGCCAATGAAGACGCGCCGAGTAGATGGGCTGAGTGGGGCATTTAAATGGCTTGGGCGTTCATCGATGCGACTACCTGATCGAGTACGCCTATTTGGAAAAACATCTGAATGTCGTTGACATTAGCCCAGTGTTCAACGATTTTCCCATCCTCCAAACGAAAGAAGTGCATGCCATCAAGCACGTAGGGCTTGCCGGTTGGCTGCATACCCAGAAACTCGCCAGCAAACACGCCTTTGTCTACATAACGACAAGCCACCATGTCGCCATCAGCTAAAATTGACTTTACCTCGATGTCAAAATTTGGGAATGCCTTGAAAACCCAGGTAAATCTTTTCATCAACCCTTCGAATCCATCTCCCTGCCCAAATTGGTGGTGTTCAGTGAAGTTGGTTTCGGAGAAGAATTCTTTAAACTTTTCAGGGTTTACTTCCTGCTTCATCACATATGCCCAGAATTCTGCGACCAGGTCTTTATTCTTTTGTTCTTGTTCGGAAAGCATTTGTTGGGAGTGGGTTGGGGTTTGGGAAAAAAAATGAACAGGAAAAAGGCATTTCGTCGCAATTTGGAAAAAACGCCAATGGGGTACTTAAGGCCTAGCCTAACATTGCCTTCCTTTCGGATCGCCGCAGCGTAAATTGAGGCATTTCGGCTCGAAGTTTTACCTGCACAGCAGGCTTTTATTTTCGCTTCAGGAGGATGCGCAGGCCGCAATCACTTGGTCGGCATTATAATTACCTTCCAGCACCAGGTCAATCAGAAACGGCTTGTCGTCGGCCAGCATCCGGTCGATGGCGGGACCGATTTCGGCTTCGGTCTCCACCCGAACGGCGTCCACTCCCATCGATTGGGCCAGCGCCACAAAGTGAATGGGGGGGTGCGAGAGGTCGAAGGAAAGCGGGTGCGGGTGCGTCGGAACGCCGCGCTCCTGCCAGTACACGTCGATGTTGAGCTGCAGCAACTTATAAGAGCCGTTGTTGCAGACCACGAACTTGGCTCCTACGTTGTGGCGCACGGCCGTCCACAGCGCCTGAATGGTGTACATACTGCCACCGTCGCCGGAGAAGCCAATGACGGGCCGGCCGGCGTTGGCCAGCTTGGCGCCGATAGCGCCCGGAAAACCGATGCCCAGCGAGCCGCCGCGCGTCACGAAATAGTGCCCTGGCCGGACAGGCGGCAGGTAGCGGGTCAGGCCCGGTGAACTCGTCAGACCTTCGTCGAAAAGGATGGTATCCGGCGCAACTTTCTGCGCCAGCACCTCCGCGAACTGCGCCATATGCAGCGGGCTTTTGCCGCGCTGCTGCGCATCCGCGTCCCGCTCGCGGGTTTCGCGCTGGTCTTTGCTCGCCTTGATGGCCGTCGTGCGGCTGTCAGCAAGCTGCTGATAACCAGCCGGTCGGCGGGCTTCCAGAGCATCGGCCAGCGCCGCCAGCGAGAGCTTCGGGTCGCTCACCACCCCCAAATCGACCGGGTGGTTCTTGGCGATCTCGTAGGCGTTGAGGTCGAAGTGGATGACTTTGGCCCCGTCGGCGTAGATCGTGCCCAGCTCCGGGAAAACTTCGGGCAGCATATAAGTACCCACGATCAGGTTCACGTCGCCTTTCTGGGTAATGGGCCGGCTGTAGGCGCCGAACATATGCCCCGTCGTGCCTTGCCAGAGCGGGTGGGTAGTGTCGAAAATCACGTCACCAAAATCGACGCCGTATACTTCCGCGCCCAGCAGCTCAGCTACGCGCTGGGCCTCCTGGGTGGCGCCGGAATACGCCACGCCATCGCCGAGGAAAAGCATCGGTTTATGGGCCGCCAGCAGCAGATCGGCGGCCTGCTCGATGAGTGTCGGGGCGGGCAATACGCGCGTGGACGGCCGCGGCGTAGGGTACACCGGCTCGTCGTTGGGCGCATCCAGCACGTCCATCGGCAGGCACACGTACACCGGGCCCATTGGCGGCGTACTAGCGATTTTGATCGCCCGCCGCAGGGTCCGCAGCAACGACTCCGGCGTTTGCACCACGGTGGCGTATTTGGTCACCGGCGCCATCATCGCCACCAGGTCGTTGGCCATCTGGGCATCCATATTGGCGTAACGGATGCCGGCATCGGAGCCGATCACGACCAGCGGCGCGTGCCCGCGTTTGGCCTGATACAAGGCGCCCACGGCGTTGCCGATCCCCGGCGACGAGTGCAGCTGCACCAGCGCGGGCTGCTGGGTAGCCCGCGCGTAACCATCCGCCATCAGCACGGCCACGCTTTCCTGAAGCGTGAGGATGTATTTCATCGCCGGATACTCGGCCACGGCGTCCAGGAAGCCCTGCTCGACCGTGCCCGGATTTCCGAACATATGATCCATTCCATCGACCAGAAACTGCTCGATGATCTTCTGGTTGCCCGTCTTACCAGCCATAGCGGGTCACGCCATTGTCCAGTACGCCCACGAACTGATCGCCAAATTCAAATGCGCATTGCAGCGACCGAGCCGTAATGAACGGATAGTCAACGATGACCGAAGTCTCCTTGCCAAAATTGCCGTGGTACTGGCCATCGGGGCCTACGGCGTCAGCCAGAAGGTATTCCAGGACATACGGCGGCGGCCCCATATTGAGGTCGGTGTGCAGGAAACCGGTGCCGTCGTGGTAATCGTACTCGATGCAGTGCCCGGTCACGTGCTTGCCCCGGATGATGGAGCGGCGCTCGTTGAAATCACGGGCAAAGACCAGGGGCGCTACGCCGTAGCAAATGGCGCCGATGGGCATATTTTTCTTGTAAAAAGCCAGGATGATATCGTGAACCCGCTGATTGTTCACCATATCGATGATCGGGCCGCTGCCGCCCACCAGCAGCAGGCCGGCGTATTCTTCGGTCAGGCTGGCCTGCGCGATTTTCAGATCGGCAAAGTATTTCTCGAACGTGCGCAGGAAATCGGGCACCGAGAAATAAGGCCGCTCCGGAATTTCGGCCGCCATATTACGGCTCTTTTCCAGGCGGTTGGTGGCTTCGAAAGCTTTCACCATTTCGGCGGCCAGCGGCGTGGTGACGCAAATGCCCAGCGGCGGATCCATGTACGTGGTGTCGTAGCTGGGGGGCAGCGCCTCGGCCTTTTTACCGTTGGGCGTCATAAACTCGACGGTGTACCCGGCTTCTTCCAGCTTGGTGAGCGGTGCCACCAGCTCGATGCCCCAGTAACCATACTCCGACAGGATAGCGAGAATTTTCTTCGACATTGCTGAAATTTGACTTTAAATAACCTGGTTACCAATCAGGACCGACAAAAACATCGGTCAGCGAAACGCTTTTCTGTCAGGCCGGGGCATTGAGCGGCACGGCAGGCGTGCGGCTTTTGCGCCAGGCAAATGCATCGTCGGAGGAAGAAGGTAAGGAGGGGACGTATTCACCCTGTTACCAAATGCCGGAATCACGAATGATTCAGCTGAAAAACCCGTAAACACTGGCAGCCAGACCGGCTCGCAAGCAGCCTGGTTTCGCCGAATCAGCGGCGCCAGAGCAGCAGCTATTTTGTTTTTCCATCCAAAAAGCCGAGTAGTAAGGTTTGCTCTTAGCGCCGACACGAAAAAATACCAAAATTTCAGCCATATGACCAAATTGTTACGCTTTTCGAGCTTTTGGGGCCCTAACCTTGCGGTTTTCAATCCAAAGGTAGAAGTGTTTTGCGCAAATCTGGAATCCGGCGGAAGTTTTTTTTCCTGCGTAGCTCGGCACCCACCGGGCGCACGGCCGTAATGGCACCGACAGGCCACTTTCCCTTGTTTCTAACCTCCCGCCACGACGGAAGACGGCGCGTCCCGGCGGCCCCGATGCGGAAGCGCTGCCACCGAGCGCCGCCACCGAGCGGGGTTGCCGGATGGATTCGGGGACGAGCAGAATCACCCCGGCACCTGATTTTCGTCATGGGGTCCAAGGGGCAGGCAGGCGGAATTTCGCTCCGCGAATTCACTGCCCTTTTCCGTGGCTTCTACTCCAACACTCCCAGCCTTTACGGCCGCCCCGGTGGCCTGCGCGCACTGCGGCGACGCCTGCCCGGCCTCCCCCATCACCGCCCACGACAAGCCGTTCTGCTGCGCCGGCTGCCGGGCCGTGTACGAGCTGCTCGCCGGGCGCAACTTGTGCCAGTACTACACGCTGGCCGATAGTCAACCCGGCCAAAAAGTACCCGCCGTGGAACTGCCCGGCCGCTTCGCTTACCTCGACGAGCCGGCCGTGCAAACGCAACTGCTCGCGTTCCGGAGCGAGACCCTGGCGCGCCTCACGCTGCATTTACCGCAGATGCACTGCGCGTCCTGCATCTGGCTGCTGGAGCACCTTTACCGCCTCAACCCGCACATCGTGGAGTCGCGGGTCAACTTTCCCCGTAAGGAAATCAGCCTGGCGTACCGGCCGCAGGAAACCTCGCTGCGCGAGGTGGTGACGTTGCTGGCCGCCATTGGCTACGAACCGCAACTCACCCTGGCCGAGCTGGGTGCGCAGGCGCCACCCCCGAACCGCGCGCTGACGGTCAAACTCGGCCTGGCGGGCTTCGCCTTCGGCAACGTGATGCTGCTGGCGTTCCCCGACTACCTGGCGCCCGTGGGCGACGTGGTGGACGAGCTGGGGCGCTTCTTCGGCTACCTGAGTCTGGCGCTCGCGCTGCCGGTGCTGCTCGTCAGCGCGCGGGGGTTCTTTCAGTCGGCGTGGCAGGGATTGCGGCAGCGCTACATCAACCTCGACTTCCCCATTTCCCTCGGGCTGGCGGCCCTCTTCACCGTTAGCACGCTGGAGGTGATGCGCGGCCACGGCGTGGGCTACTTCGACTCGTTCACCGGCCTGGTTTTCTTTCTGCTGATCGGGAAGTGGGCGCAGCAGCGCACGACGGACGCCTTGCGGTTCGACCGCGATTTCACCTCTTACTTCCCCGTCGCCGTCACGCGCCTTACGGATGGCGCCGAAACCACCGTGTCCGTCAAGGAGCTTAAAGTCGGCGACCGCATCCGGGTGCGCCATCAGGAAGTGATTCCCGCCGACGCCATTCTGCTGCGCGGGGCCGGCGAGGTCGATTACTCGTTCGTGACGGGCGAGTCCACGCCGGTCCCGAAAGTGCCCGGCGAGATCATCTACGCCGGTGGCCGCCAGCTCGCTGATGCCGTCGAGCTGGAAGTGGTGCGCGAGGTGTCGCAGGGCTACCTGACCCAGCTATGGAACAACCCGGCCTTCCAGAAAGCCGAGCGCCCCGGCCGCCCCGGAAACCCCGCCCTCGAAACCTACGCCAACCACGTCGGGCGTTGGTTCGTGGCCGCGACGCTGGTACTCGCGCTCGGCGCCATCGGCTACTGGTACGGCTACCGGCACGACACGGCGCTCGCCATCCGTGCCTTCACCGCCGTGCTGGTCATTGCCTGCCCGTGCGCGCTTTCGCTCGCCACGCCCTTCGCGCTGGGCACCGCGCTGAGCATCTTCGGCCGGCACAAATTCTACCTCAAGAACGCCGCCGTCGCCGAAACCCTGGCCCGCGCCGACACCCTCGTATTCGACAAAACCGGCACCCTCACCGACGTCAAGCAGGCCCACGTCCGCTACGAGGGCGTGCCCCTTACGCCGCGCCAGCACCAGCGCCTGGCCGCCCTGGTGGGAGGCAGCAGCCACCCGCTCAGCCTGCGCCTCCGCCAGGAACTGGGCGCCAGCGACTACGACGATTTCGTGGCCGACTTCGCCGAAAAACCCGGCCGGGGCCTGCGCGCCACCGTCGCCGGCCTGGCCGTACGCGCCGGTACCCACGCCTTCGTAAATTCCACCACCCCACCACCACCCCAACCCACCACCGACTTCGACGGTGGCCCCGCCGAAGTATGGGTGGCATTCGGCGGCGAGGTAACGGGCCGGTTCATCTTCGAAAACGTGTACCGCGACGGCCTCGCCGACGTCCTCGCCGCCCTCCAGCCGCACTACCACCTCGCCGTCCTTTCCGGCGACCACGCCGGGGAGGAAGCCCGCCTGCGCGCCCTCTTCGGCCCCCGCGCCGAGCTGCGCTTCCGTCAGTCGCCCCTCGACAAGCTCACCTACATCGCCGATCTGCAACGCCAGGGCCGCACCGTCGTGATGATCGGCGACGGCCTCAACGACGCCGGGGCCCTGCGCGCCGCCGACGCCGGCATCGCCCTCACCGACTCCCTCAGCAACTTCTCCCCTGCCTCCGACGCCATCCTCGACGCCGCCAGCCTGCGCCAACTGCCCGCATTTCTGCGCTTCACCCGCGCCAGCCTGCGCGCCGTGGTCATCACTTTCGGCCTCTCGCTCACCTACAACGCCATCGGCCTCACGCTGGCCGTGCAGGGCCTGTTTACCCCCATCGCGTCGGCCATCCTGATGCCCATTTCCTCTATCAGCGTGATGCTCACCGCCACGGCCCTCGTGCGCCGCGCGGGCCGTTTTTAGTTGTTGGTTTTTGGTTGATCGTTTTTGGTTTTTGGTTGATCGTTTTTGGTTGTTCGTTTTTCGATGCCGTTTTCCAGCTAATCAGTAGTCTCTCCAACACCTGTCGACCAACGAACAACCATCAACGACCAACCAAAATGACCATCCTCTTCCTGCTCATCGGCATCAGCCTTACGGTAGCGCTCAGCTTTCTGGGCGCCTTTCTGTGGGCGGCTCGGTCGGGCCAGTTCGATGATACCTACACGCCGGGGGTGCGGGTGTTGTTTGAGGAGGAGGACGAACCGGAGGAAATGCGCGGCTAACGGCCCGCCGCCAAAAACCCGACCGCCCGGTCGGAATGTTGGCCGGATGGGCGGGTATTCGAAACCGGGCGAAACTGAGCGGCAATTATTTGCCCGGCGAGGTAGCGGGCGCGTCAGGGGTGGGGGCATCGTTCTACGCGTCATCGGCCCGCTCCGGCTACCGGAATCACCCCGCACTTTTGCAACGTAATGGCCGGGTAAGCGCGAGGAAAGGCGCGGAAAAGGGGGCGTTTTGCGGGCCGTACGTGCTTACGTTCGCGGCCGGGAGCTACTCCGACCACCAGACGCCTGGGGCGGCCATCGGTGGCGCACAGCAGGTAGAGGCCGGGAGTCAGCGCTAACGATTCTCGTATTGCCTCCGCCAGTCGTACACCTGCCGGAATAAGTAAATGACCTTCGCCGCATCTGCCTCACAGCGAATCCAGCAGCTTATCCAGCCGGAATTGTGCAACGTGTGATGATCCGTCGCCAAGCCACTTGCCAGCAACGTTGTCTTGTTCCCGCGGGGGCAGTAAAGGTCGGCGAGTCCGTTTCCGTGGATGTGGCCCAGCTCCTGATGCCCCAGGTTGAACTGTAGCCCGCCGTATTTGTGCAGCCCGATGCTCACCCCCGGCCAACTGACCAACTCCCGCTCCACTTCGTCGATCGCCCGGGCCACTACGCGCCGAAAGAGCGCAGTATGCAACTGCATCACCCCATCGACCAGCCAGGGCAGGAGCGGTACTGCTTTCAGGAAGCCGAAGGCGCGCAGAAAACGAGCAAACGTCATCGGGCGGCCTGCTCACTGAGGTGGCGAATCTGCGCCATTACTTCCAGGTGGACGTTACGGGTGATGCTCTCGGCCCACAGGTTGTAGTACCAGGCCGGAAAGACATACAGCCGGTACCAGCTGGTGCCGGTGAGGGTGGTGGTGCCATCGCCGTTGTCGGCGAGTAAAAACTGGCCTTTCAGAATGTCGAGGTGCCCCATGATCTCGGGGTCGCGCGGCTGCTGCGTAATCACAAACTCCAGCTCCTTGCCGGGTTCATACACTGTCATCACCTCATCGAAGGCGTAGCCGTTGCTGAAGTTGCACTTACGGCCCGCGCCCCGGTGGTAGCCATCGACGGTGGAGTTGACCGGCCGCGGCATGCCGATGCGGAACAGCCAGAAATCCGGCTTGTCGGTAATGGGTTCGTAGGCGGCCACGTAGCGCCAGACCACGGCGGGCGGCGCCTTGATGAGGAGGGTATCGCCGACCTGGGCGGTGAACTCGTGTCGGCTGAGTACATCGTTCAGGAAGAGCAGGAAAAGAAAGCCTGCTAAGCTGGCATTCAGCCGATTGCTGCGCCTACGGAACAGAGGAATACCGAGCAATACCCCCGCCAGCATACAGGCGATGATGAGCGGGGAAACGATGATGAGGCAGACGATACCTTCTTTGGCAACGACTGCCGAAAGCACCAGCGCAATCAGGGTATTGAGCGTGGTCCAATCCAGCCGCCGCCCGAAGCGCAGGTTTGTATCCTTCCAGAACCAGGCGCAGATCAGCCCCATCACCAGCGGAAGCAACAAGAAGGTAACGGCGGTGAGCTGGTTGACGGCGCCGAACCCAACCCTTCTACCGACCACAATCAGGGCGAATACCAGCGCGGCGAGCAGGTTGGAGAATAGGATCCCCTGCCAGATTCGGCGGCGGTCGCTGGCAGGTAGCGGGAAAGGATTTTCCATTGCGAAGTTTTGCCGGAAGCTGCCGCGAAAGTGCGGGTTATTACGAGCCTCGAAAGTACAGGCAGCAAGGGCAAGTAGTAAACGGCGCACGATGCCCCCCTTCTCCCCCCCTGACCAAAGTCACCCCCTCACCTGATATCCGTCAGTTTTTCCGGCGGCGGCCCGCGGGAGCTTTGTGGTAGCAATTCCTCCTGCTTCACGGCCCTATGCGTTCCCCGAACAATCCGCTGGAAATCGAGCTGCCCCCCGCTGCGCTGGCGCCCCCGCCGACGTTCGCGCCGCCCGCAGTCGAGACGTTTTATTACGACAACCGCATCGTGCGCGACTTCGGCATGGCCGCCCTTTTCTGGGGCATCGCCGGGATGATCATCGGCGTGCTCATCGCCTTTCAGCTCGCCGTGCCCGCGCTGAACCTGAATACGGCCGTCACCACCTTCGGCCGTATCCGGCCGCTGCACACCAACGCCGTCATCTTCGCGTTCGTCGGTAACGGCATCTTCACCGGCGTTTATTACTCGCTGCAGCGGCTCTGCAAGGCGCCGATGTACTCGAAGAAGCTCAGCAAGCTGCACTTCTGGGGCTGGCAAACCGTCATCCTGGCGGCGCTCATCACGCTGCCGCTCGGCCTTACCTCGGCCAAGGAATACGCCGAGCTGGAGTGGCCCATCGACATCCTGATCACCCTCGTGTGGGTGGTATTCGGCTGGAATATGTTCGGCACGATTGCCACGCGGCGCGAGCGGCATCTGTACGTCGCCATCTGGTTCTACATCGCCACTTTCCTCACGGTGGCGGTGCTGCACCTGGTCAACTCGGCGGCCGTGCCGGTGTCGCTCTTCAAAAGCTACTCGGTTTACGCCGGCGTTCAGGATGCCCTCGTGCAGTGGTGGTACGGCCACAACGCCGTCGCCTTCTTCCTCACCACGCCCTACCTGGGGCTGATGTACTACTTCCTGCCCAAAGCGGCGGGCCGACCGGTGTACTCATACCGTCTCTCGATCATCCACTTCTGGAGCCTGATCTTCCTCTACATCTGGGCCGGGCCGCACCATTTGCTCTACACCGCCCTGCCCGACTGGGCGCAGAGCCTCGGCGTGGTGTTCTCGATTATGCTCCTGGCGCCCTCGTGGGGCGGGATGATCAACGGCCTGCTGACGCTGCGCGGCGCCTGGGACAAGGTGCGCGAGGAGCCGGTCCTGAAGTTCTTCGTAGTGGCCATCACGGCCTACGGAATGGCCACTTTCGAGGGGCCGATGCTCTCGCTCAAGAACGTCAACGCCATCGCGCACTACACCGACTGGATCGTTGCGCACGTCCACGTTGGGGCCCTGGGCTGGAACGGCTTCCTCACGTTCGCGGTGCTCTACTGGCTCTGGCCGCGCCTCTACCGCACGCCGCTGCACTCCAAGGGCCTCGCCAACGCCCACTTCTGGCTCGGCACGCTCGGCATCCTGTTCTAAGCCCTGCCGATGTACTGGGCGGGCTTCACGCAGGGGCTGATGTGGAAGCAGTTCAATGAGGAGGGGATGTTGCAGTACCCCAACTTCCTGGAGACGGTCCTTCAGCTCATCCCGATGTACTACCTGCGCGGCGTGGGCGGACTGCTGTATCTGAGCGGCGTGTTCCTGATGGTGTACAACCTCTGGAAAACCGCCGCCGCCGGCACCCTGCTGGCCGAAGAAGTGGCCCACGCGCCGGCTCTCGTGCCGCTCAACGCCGAACTGGATGCCGCCGAAAAGGCCCACCACTGGCACGGCTGGCTCGAACGCCGGCCGGTGCAGCTCAGCATCGGCGCCACCATCGCGGTGCTGATCGGCGGGCTGGTCGAGCTGATCCCGACGTACCTCGTCAAGTCCAACATCCCCACCATCGCGGCCGTCAAGCCCTACACCTCGCTGGAGCTGGAAGGCCGCGACCTCTACATCAAAGAGGGTTGCGTGAACTGCCACAGCCAGATGATCCGCCCGTTCCGCTCCGAAACCGAGCGTTACGGCGAGTACTCCAAGGCCGGCGAGTTCGTGTACGACCGCCCCTTCCTGTGGGGCTCCAAGCGCACCGGCCCCGACCTGCACCGCACCGGCGGCAAATACCCCGACTCGTGGCACTACCACCATATGCTC
>JANPLI010000036.1:0-9295 GCA_031426455.1 Hymenobacteraceae bacterium
GCCCCTCCCCACAAAGGTACCGGCCTACCTTTGCGCGCCCTTGCTGTCTGTGACTTCTCCCCTCCTATTTCCTCTGCTGGTGCAGGTGCTGCTGGCCCTGGCCGCGGCCCTGGCCCTGGTTCCGCTGGTTTTTGCCGCCGCGCGGTTCTGGCCATTGGCCCGCGCCGTTCGCCGCGCCGCCGAAGCCGCCCCCCCCGCCGAAGCGCCCGCGCTGAGCATCGTCGTGTGCGCGCACAACGCTGCCGAGACGCTTTACCGTCTCGTGCCAGCTTTGCTGACGCAGGAATACCCCGGGGAGCTGGAGTTCGTGCTGGTCGATGACCGCTCCCAGGATGCCACCAGCGAATTCCTCCAGCAGCTCACCCAGCTTTTCACGCCCGCCGTGCGGCTCGTCACGGTGCGCCAGACGCCGGCAGGGCTCAATCCCAAAAAATACGCCCTTACGCTGGGGCTGAAAGTGGCCCGCCACGCGCACTTATTGGTCACGGATGCCGACTGCGTACCCGACTCGCCCGATTGGGCCGCCCGGATGGCGACGGCTTTTGGGCCAGCCCCCGCGCCCGCCGTCGTGCTGGGTTTTGGGGGCTACGCGGCGGCGCCCCGGTCGCTGCTGAACCTGCTGATCCGCTACGAAACGCTGCTGACCGGTGCGCTCTACCTGAGCGCCGCGCGGGCCGGGCGCGCTTATATGGGCGTAGGCCGCAACCTGGCCTACACCAAAGCGGCGTTCACGACTACGCGGGGTTTTTCGTCGCACATTCGTTCGCTGGGCGGCGACGACGATTTATTTGTCCAGGACGCGGCCCGCGCCCGCCTGCCCATCGGCGTGGCGCTGCACCCAGACGCACAGACGACTTCGGCGCCGCCCGTCACCTGGGGCCACTGGTGGCGGCAGAAACGCCGGCACCTGGGCGCCGGCACCCGCTACGGCCTCGCCGACAAACTGCGGGCGGGAACGCTGCCCCTGAGCGGCCCGTTGTTCGGCGCCTTGGCAGGCGTCACCTTTGCACTGGCGCCCGCCACTGGCCCGTGGTTACTGGCCGCTTGGGCCGGGCGGCTGCTGGGGCTGGGCGCAGGCCTGGGGCCGGTAGCTGGTAACCTTCGGCGCGCCCTGCCGTTTTGGGCATTGCCCGCGCTCGATGTGCTGTATAGCACCTCGTATGTAATCCTCGGTTTATCCGTTACCCTTGTTCGCCCGACCCGATGGAAGTGAATCCCGAAAAGCAGTTTTCCGCCAAAGCCAAACACGACTTCAAGCTGATTCAGGCCGCCGTGGAACACCGCGACGAAAAGGCCTACGCCGAGCTGATGCAGATCTACAAGAAGCCCGTGTATCACGTGGTGCTGAAGATGGTCCGCAACTCCGACGATGCCGAAGATCTGACCATCGAAGCCTTCGCGAAGGCGTTCCGCAACCTGCATAAGTTCAACCCGGAGTTTGCCTTCAGCACCTGGCTTTTCCGGATTGCCACGAATAACTGCATCGACTTCATCCGCAAGAACAAGATCAAGACGATGTCCATCGACTCCGGCTTTCGCGTCGATAATGGTGACGAAATTCAGATCGATTTCAAGGACAACAACCTGAATCCGCAGGAAATCGCGATCAAGAACCAGAAAATCGAGATTATGCAGCTCGTGGTGCAGAAGCTGCCCCCCAAGTATCAGCGCCTGGTCTCGCTCCGTTACTTCGACGAGCTTTCCTACGAAGAAATCGCCACGGAGTTGAAAGCCCCGCTGGGCACCGTGAAAGCGCAGCTCCACCGCGCCCGCGAGCTGCTCTACGATATGGTGAAGGAAAAAAAGGAGATGATCTAGGCGAGCCAATCGCTTCATTTTCTGGCTAGCCGCCCCAGCAACCGGCTTTGCGCCCGCGTAGCATCGTTTTTCTAACGGATTGGCTTGCCGCTTAAAGCTTGTGGCTTACCGCTCTTCACCCATAGATGAACGGCTTACAACCGCCAGCCCACGACGGCGCCCACCCCGCCACCACGCATCGGGGCCACGCCGCCGAACGCGGGGCGCAGGCGCGGTAACAGGCCGGTGGGGCGCTGCGGCATCAGCTCGCCCTGGTAGGCCTTCACCGCATCCTGCAGGTGGCGGTTGGTATGGCGCGTCACCAGCACATTGCTGAGCAGCGAGATGGCCGCGACACCACCCAGGATGTACTCCGGCGTATCGAATTTGTAATCCGTGGCGATGTAGGCGCCTCCGCCGGCAATCAGGGTTGTGGCAAAAAGCAGTCGCTCGCTCAGAAAGAGGGCGCGCTGACGGCGGTAGCGGTTCAATGCCCGTTCAGCAGATGCGGGCACCGGCCCGCGCGCGGCCATTACCCGCCGCAGGCGCTGGCCGAAAAAACCCACGTTGCGGGGCGTCGGATCGGTGCCGAGCAGGAACTCGAAGTTGCTCTGCGGACCGTTTTTGCCGCGCTCCCACTCCTCGGGCGGCAGGTCGATCCAACCCGGCGTGGCTTGCAGGGTGGCGGGGCGCAGGTCCTGGCCTGGGCCCTGCTGGGCCTGGGCAGCGCGGGTCAGGGTCAGAGCCAGCAGGGTCAGCAAGAAAACCCAGCCGGCAGCCGGGCGGGGAAACCAGGGAAGCGGGCGCAGCAGCAGTCGCATCAGCGGGTAGCGACCGGGAAAAAGCCGGTCGGCCGGCAAAGGTTGGCAGAAATCAGGCGGTTACCAATACCAACTGCCCGAAACCCGCACCGTACCTTTGTGGTTGAGCGGGCGAATCCGCCTTATTTACTTTCGTTTTCGCGCAAACTAATGTCGTCGATGCTTTCCGCAGTCGAAACCAGCACCTACGTGCCGTTTAAAGTTAAAGACCTGAGCCTGGCCGAATGGGGCCGCAAGGAAATCCGGCTGGCCGAAGCCGAAATGCCCGGCCTGATGGCCCTGCGCGCCGAGTACGGCCCGTCGCAGCCGCTGAAAGGTGCCCGCATTGCTGGCTGCCTCCATATGACGATTCAGACCGCCGTACTCATCGAGACGCTCCAGGCGCTCGGCGCGGAAGTCACCTGGTCGTCGTGCAATATCTTCTCGACCCAGGACCACGCCGCCGCCGCCATTGCCGCCGCCGGCACCCCGGTGTACGCCTGGAAAGGCCTCAACGAAGCCGATTTCAACTGGTGCATCGAGCAGACGCTGTTCTTCGGACCCGAGCGCAAGCCGCTCAATATGATCCTCGACGACGGCGGCGATCTGACGAATATGGTCCTCGACCAGTACCCGGAACTCGCCGCTGGCATCCGGGGGCTGTCTGAAGAGACCACCACCGGGGTGCTGCGCCTGCTGGAGCGCGTGAAGAACGCCACCCTGACGAGGCCCGCCAACAACGTGAACGACTCGGTGACGAAGTCGAAATTCGACAACAAGTACGGCTGTAAGGAATCGGCGGTGGACGCGATTCGCCGCGCGACCGACGTGATGATGGCCGGCAAGGTGGCCGTCGTGGCCGGTTACGGCGACGTGGGCAAGGGCACCGCCGCCAGCCTGCGCGGCGCGGGGGCCCGCGTGATCGTGACGGAAATCGACCCGATCTGCGCCCTGCAAGCTGCAATGGACGGCTTCGAGGTGAAGAAGATGGAAACCGCCATCCCGCGCGCCGACATCGTGGTGACCGCCACCGGTAACTGCGATATCCTGCGCGAAGTCCACTTCCGGGCGATGAAGGACAAGACCATCGTCTGCAACATCGGCCACTTCGACGACGAGATCGATATGGCCTGGCTCAACAAAAACTACGGCCACACCAAGGATACGGTGAAGCCGCAGGTGGACCTCTACACCATCGAAGGCAAGGAAGTCATCATCCTCGCCGAAGGGCGCTTGGTGAACCTGGGCTGCGCCACGGGCCACCCCTCGTTCGTGATGAGCGCCTCGTTCACGAACCAGGTGCTCGCCCAACTGGAACTGTGGGAGCGCGCCGACCAGTACGAAAACCAGGTGTACACGCTGCCCAAGCACCTCGACGAGAAAGTGGCCCGCCTGCACCTGGCCAAGATCGGCGTCGAGCTGGACGAGCTGACCGCCCACCAGGCCGACTACATCAAGGTGCCCGTGGAAGGCCCGTTCAAAGCCGAAGCGTACCGGTACTAGGCCGGATCGGCTGATGTAATTGAAACACCGCCGCCGGCTCGCACTTTTAGGTGTGGGCCGGCGGCGGTGTTTTAGTCCGGCTTCTTTCGACCGCCGAATCCCTAAAGAATAACTGACTATGAACCCGGTGACGCGTAATCTATGGGCGGAAGAGAATCTGGAAAACCGGCTGGTTCGGTACATCACCGAATACGACGGCCAGTTGGTGGTCATCGAAGACGTGCCGGCCCGGGTCAATACCATCACCGGAGAACAGTTGTTTTCGCCGGAAACGGTGAACCGAATCCAGGCGGTGCTGCGGAATCCACCGCCTCCGGTGCGGCAGTTGAAGACCGAAGTTTACTCGTTTGCGGCCTGATGGCCGGACGTTGTCAGCGGGTGTGGTGCTGAGGTGCTGAAACCCAAAAACCGCCGACCTGCGCTCGAAGCGCGGGCCGGCAGTTTTTTTTATTCTGCTACTATCAGCCACGGAATGTCAAAGCGGCCGGGGCGGAGCAGCACTGTGACGGTATCGCCGGGTGCAACCAAGCGGTAGTAGTGGCCGCTGACGGTTACGTCGTCGGGTTCACGGCGCGGCCCCCAAGGGCCTACTTTCAGGTAGTAGGTAGTAGTTTTTCCAGTACTGCTGTGCTTGTTGAGAATCGGCGTTTGGTACGCAGTCGGCAATGCCGAATCAAGAACGGCGTTGAGCAGCGACGAAACCCCGAAGCTGTAAGGCAGCACGAACAACAAAATGGAGGCTATTTCAGACTTGCGGTGCGGGCCATTGGTTATATAATCGCTTGACCCAAAGGCCAGCAAAGCAGCCGATAGAAGGCCGATTTTCACCATCAGCAGCCAGAGTGGCGCATAAGTAAGCATTTCCACATCGAACAAGCTACGGAGACTCAGGCCTAGGGCTGGACCCAACACCGCGAGCATCACGGAGGGCGTCGTACTGCTCGGCCGCTCGTCGAGCCGAATCATCGGGCGATACCCGAACAACACGATAATGGCCAGCACTGGCACCAGCACCCCTGCCCAACTGGCATAAAGCAGCGGCGTTGGGTAGAAAATCAGCCATAAACAGGTTAGCCCACCAGCCCAGTTTAATACCAGGGCCGCGCGGCGGGCGCTGGCAAGTCGCGCGGCGCGTTCAGCAGTATTGTCGCCTAATTCGGCACGGCTTACTAAGCGAGCTTCTTCCAGGACCGCTTCGCTGTAGTCAAGATTGGGCAGTTGCTCAGAAAGCCGCTGTTGCAAAGCGGCGTAGCGTTCGGTCGTATAGCCAAATTTAACAACGGGCAAGTCTGGTCGACTTGGGTAGATAAAAGTGTACTGACTATTAGCGCGATATCCTGCCACCTCCTTCCATCGCAGCTCGCGTGTCCGGAGCCAGCCGACGGACGCGATTCGCTCGTCGTCCACTACCAAATGCCACTTCGCGGTTTCCACCACTCCATAAAGCATAAACACGCCAAGCCCCCACGTCACCGTTATAAACAACCAATAAACGAGGGGACTGGCCGTAGAATTTTCCGATACCATCCACCACGGAACGGAAAGAAACAAGGCGGCCAGCGCGGGGCCGAAGATGTAGATAAAAAGACGCCAGAAGCGTCCCGTGCGGAATACCTTCTGCATAACAGGGGTTACAGATTTATAAAGCGTATGCGGGTTCTGGCCTTTGCCACTGCAATGACTTACCTCCTCGCCGGCCTCGGCAATATCGGCCTGGAATACGCCAACACCCGCCCCTACTCCACCACCAGCCGCCGGGTGGCCCCGCCGCTGCGCACGAAATAGACGCCCGGCGCCAGCCCCGTGAGGTCGAGCCAGGCGGTGCGGGCGGGCGCGGCCACGGCCTGGGTGCGCACCCGCCGGCCCAGGGCGTCATCGAGCGTGATCGCGCCCGGCGCCGTGCCGTTCAGCTGCACCTGCACGGCGCCGAGGCTGGGGGCCGGGTTGGGCCAGACCAGCAGCCCGCCCGCCACGGCGGGGGTGGTGGCGGGCACGCCGCTGACGACGCTGGCGTCGTAGATGCCGAAATAGGCGGTCACTTTGGAGCCGTCGCCGACGGCGGTGAAGTAGCCGCCTGCGTAGAGCTTACTGCCCAACACAGCCAGCGCACTGACAGTACTGTTGAGGCCTGTGCCCAGCGTACTCCACGTCGTGCCGTTCCACTTGGCGATGTTGTTGGCCGCCACCCCGCCTGCCGTGGTGAACTCGCCGCTTACGTACAAGTCCGTACCCGAGACGGCCAAGGCCGTGACGGAGCCGTCGTTAATGCCGGTGCCCAGCGCGCTCCACGCCGTGCCATTCCACTTGGCTACGCAGTTAGCCGCCACCCCGCCCGCCGTAGTGAAGTTGCCGCCCACGTACAAGTCCGTACCCGTCACGGCCAAGGCCGTGACGGAGCCGTTGATACCGGAGCCCAGCGCGCTCCACGCCGTGCCATTCCACTTGGCTACGCCGTTGGCCGCAATCCCGCCCGCCGTGGTGAAGTTGCCACCCACGTACAAGTCCGTACCGCTCACGGCCAGCGCGGTAACGTTGCCGTTGAGACCCGTACCCAGGTCGTTCCACGTTGAGCCATTCCACTTGGCTAGCCGGTTGGCTACCATGGTGAAAGTACCCCCCACGTACACGTCCGTGCCCAAGATAGCCAACGCGTAGACGGCGTAGTCGAGCCCCCCACCCAAGTTACTCCACCTCGAGCCATCCCACTTAGCAATCTGCTCGAACTCCCCCCCGCCAGGTGGGGCAAACACGCCACCGGCGTACACGTCCGTGCCCGAGATGGCCAGCGCGTAAACGGGACCATCAAAGCCGTTACCCAGCGCGCTCCACCGCGTGCCATTCCACTTGGCCACTCGCCTGGCGGTGACCCCGCCGGCCGTGGTGAAGGCGCCGCCTACGTACACGTTCGAGCCTGAGACGGCCAGCGCGAGGACGGGGCCGTTGAGGCCGTTACCCGACAGCCCAAACCCATCCTGCCACTTCTCATCCCCCGCCCCGGCTGGGCGGAAGGCGGGCTGGCCGGTAGCAAGGTCGGTGCCCAGCCGGTAGCCGGTGGCGTCGAAGGAGCCGGTGGCGCCGGGGCGTAGGGTGCCGGTGGGGGTCAGCGCCTCGCGCAGGGGTTGGCCGGCGGCCATCGGGGAAGCGGCCTCGGCCGGGGCCGGGCGGTGTTGGGCCTGGGCGGCGGGCGTCAGCGTCAGCAGCAACAGCAGGACGGCCCACCAGGGGCGCGCGCTGCATTGGGAATTGGAGGGAATGCGGGGGGGCATCGGGGAAAAATAAAGGAGGTCGAACGATGAAAAGACCAAGCGCCAGCGCCGCGATGCGACGGTGGGGGTAAACCCGAAAAAATAAGTCTGGGACTTGCGGGCCACAAGTGCGGGACTTGTGGTCCGCAAGTCCCAGACTTATTCGGCGTAAGTCCCAGACTTATTCTGAAAAAGTCCCGCCACTTGTTCCGAATAAGTGGGGCACTCGCCGGTTTTCCGCCTCGGGCGCGCTTTTTAGGCCACCGTGAGCGGCGCGCCAAGGGTGGCCGTTTTGAGCTGAGTGCTGCCCTTGATCTTGGTGCGCACCTCCAGGCGGTAGGTGCCGGCGGTCAGGGTGGCGGGCAGCAGCAGCAGTTGCGCCGAGGGCTTGTTGTCCTTGACGTTCGTGATGCGGGTTTCCGCGCCGGTGCTCTTCACCAGAAACACGCCCTGGGTGGGGTCGGCGGGGTCGTACTTGAGCTTGCTGCCCGTCAGGCGCACCACGCCGCCCTTCGTGAGGGTGCCGTTGATGCTGGCGCTGGTGAAGTCTTCGACGCGCTCGGGCAGCGGCGCGCTCTGGTCCTGGGCGCGCTCCAGTTTGAACTCCAACTCGGCTTCGGCGTGGCGCAGGCGTTTGCCGGCACTCAGGCGAATCTGGCCGTGATGGCGGGTGGGGTCGAAGGTGTCCTGGTCGCTGGTCCAGACGCCCGTCAGCGTGGCGCGGGCGATGAACAGGGGCGTCACCACGGTCTCGCCGCGCAGCACCGCCTTCAGGGCTTCGGCGTTGAATTCCTCCTGCATCGCCAGAAATTCGGCCTTGGTGACGGTGGACCCCGGCCGCACGATGCGGTCGGCCAGTTCTTCGATGCCGATCGTCGCCACGGGGCGCACCTGCGCGCGGAGGTCGTTGGGGTCGGAGGTGAGCTTGTTGTCAACCAACGAATACGGAATAGCAGCCATCGGGTAAAGGGGGGGGAAAGGGGCTCCAACCGGAGCCGGTGAAGGAAATGTATCAGCCTGAACGCGTTAGCGGCCCCGGGGCCCGGCTCCGGGCGGGGGCGCTAGCGTGGCGGCAATATACCACTGAAAGGGATTTTGGCTGCTTGTCCGTTGCGCCCGCTGGCCGCCTGAGCCCGTGCGCCAATGGCCCGCCCGCGCCCGACCTTTGCCGCCGCAATGACCTACCTCCTCGCCGGCCTCGGCAATATCGGCCCTGAGTACGCTAACACCCGCCACAACATCGGCTTTCTGGTGCTCGACTTCCTGGCCCGCGAACACGGCGCCGCGCCCTTCGAGGTGGGGCGCCACGCCTTCACCACCACCATCAGCCACAAGGGCCGCAAGTTCGTGCTGGTGAAGCCGACGACCTATATGAACCTGTCGGGCAAGGCCGTGCAGCACCACCTGACGGCCAACAAGATTCCGGTCGAGAACCTGCTCGTCATCACCGACGACCTGGCTCTGCCCTTCGGCAAGCTCCGCCTCAAAGGGCAAGGCTCGGCGGGGGGGCACAACGGCCTGAAACACATCCAAGAGACGCTGCAAAGTCTGGCCTACGCCCGGCTGCGGTTCGGCGTGGGCGCCGAGTTCGGGCGCGGCAAGCAGGTGGACTACGTGCTGAGTCCGTTCAGTGCCGACGAGCAGATCGACCTGCCCACGCGCATCGAAAAAGCCGGCGAAATCGCCCTCAGCTTCGGCACCATCGGCCTGGAGCGGACGATGAATTTCTTCAATACGTGAGGCGTACGCGCCCGGCAGGGGCCCTGCTGGTTAGAGCGCGTGGACCCTTCGTGGTCCCGAAGGGACTATCCTCAGGGTAAACGCATAGAATCGTTCTAGCTTTCGGGTGTAAGTACGCCGGTGTACTTACGTTACGAGCGCGATGGAATCGCTTCAACTAAATTCATTTTTGGCCGACTTCGGCGGTCTTTCCGACCCGCGCATCGCCCG
>JANPLI010000037.1:0-39818 GCA_031426455.1 Hymenobacteraceae bacterium
CCTCCCGTGGTTGGCCCCGCCGCATTACTTAAGCCCCAAGTCGCTATCTTCGGCCTGCCCGTGCGCCCAATGCACGGCCCCGAACCCGATGAGGCGTCCGATGAAGGCGGTGCTGCTGATGGTTTTCCTGTGGCTGGCCGGTGCCCCCGACGCCCGCCCGCTGCCCCTCGCGCGCCACCGGCCCGCCGCGGCGCACGTGTACGTGTGCATCAGTAAATTATCCGTCGCCTACCACACCGCCCCCGACTGCCGGGGCCTGGCCCAGTGCACCCACCATACGCGCCAGGTCACCGTGAAAGTGGCTCGTAAACTCGGCAAACGCGCTTGCCAGCTCTGCGTCGGGCCGGGCGTGGCGGTTGGTCCGGGGCAGTAAGGCCCGGCCGGAACGGCAAGGTGCCGCTGCCGCAGCCGCCGGGGCGCGGTAACTTCGGGGCCGGATGCCGTCCGCCCGTTTCCTCCTCACCGCTTTTTTCCACCTGATGCCTTCCTCCTCCATTCGCTGCCTGCTGCTGGGCCTGTTGCTGCTGACCGCGGCGGCGGCTACACCGCTGCGTGCCCAAACCACCCAAACCGGCACCATCCGCTTTGGGGGCTTGGTGCGCGACTATCGCCTCTACCTCCCCGCCGCTGCGCTGGCCGCGCCCACCGTGCCGCGTCCGCTGCTGCTGAACCTGCACGGTTACGGCTCCAACAACCTGGAGCAGGAAGCCTACGGCGACTTCCGGGCCATCGCCGATACGGCGCACTTTCTGGTGTTGCACCCCAACGGCACCTTCGACAACGGGGGCACGTCGCGCTACTGGAACACGTTCGTGCCGCCCGGCACCCCCGGCCCCGACGACGTAGGCTTCCTGCTCGCGCTCATCGACTCCATCCGCCTCCGCTACGCCGTCGATACCACCCGCCTTTACAGCACCGGAATGAGTAACGGCGGCTTTATGAGCTATGAACTGGCCTGCCAGCGCGCCGACCGGTTCGCGGCCATTGCGTCCGTCACGGGCAGCATTGCGCGCAGCCACCTGAGCGCCTGCCAACCCAGCCAGCCGGTGCCCGTGCTGGAAATCCACGGCACCGCCGACAATACGGTGCCCTACAACGGCAATGCCTTCTTTGCCCCGATTCCCGACGTGCTCGCCTTCTGGGTGCAGGCCAACGGCTGCGGAACCCCCGTCACCACCCCCGTGCCCAACACCAGCACCACCGACGGCTGCACCGCCGAGCGCACCGTGTGGCCCGCCGGCCCCAGCGGCGCGCGGGTCGAGCATTACCGCATCATCGGTGGCGCCCACACCTGGCCGGGGTCGGCGTTCACCATCGCCGTCACGAACCGCGACCTCAACGCCAGCCGGGAAGTGTGGCGCTTCCTGCGCGGCTACCGGCGGCTCGCCAGCCAGCCCACCGCCGCCCCAACTGACCGGCCGGTGGCCGGGGCGCTCACCGTCAGCCCCAACCCGGCGACGACGGGCGTGGTGCTGGTGCGCGGCCCGCGCCCGCTCCGGCCGGGCCAGCTATTCGCCACCGATGCCCTGGGCCGGGCCGTGCCGCTATCCGTCACCCCCGAAGGCGACGCCCTGCGCCTCGACGTGCGCGCCTGGCCAGTAGGTATTTACTGGCTGCAAGCGGATGGCCGGCGGACGAAACTGGTGCGGTAGGGCCTTCGCTGTCAGGTGAAGGCGCCGTTGAAGGGGCCGTTTCTGCGTTCTCAGGACTTACGCAACCGCCATTTTCGTCCCAAGAAAGGGCTTTTTGCAGCCCCGGAGGGGCTATCTTCCGGTAGAACAACGACGTTTCGAGCGTCTTGCAGCCCCGTAGGGGCTACCTGTTCGTAAGTCCTGATTCTATTTCAGGCTGTCCGCGCGGCAGCACCAGGGCCGCCAACGGCGTTAGGCGTACACAGCGCCCCGCTGCCCGATTTCTACCGGCAGCTTCGCGAGTTGTCGAAGCGCCTTGCTTCCGATGATTACTTCGTACATCGCGGTCCCGACTTTAAGGCACCCGGCCCTCGTCAATCATCCGAAACGCTTCTTCCAGCGGATAGAAGCGTTTATCCGGGTCGGCCTGATAACGGTCGTAGGCGGCTTGAGCGTCGGCCTGCTCGCGGGCTTCTTCGGCTTCGCTCAACTCAGGTTCTTCCACGAGCGAGACCTGCCGCAGGCCCAGCAGCAGCGCCCGCACGAACGGCACGTCGCGCGAATCGGGTACGTCAATCACAAACCGGTTCATAGGGCCACGAAGGTAAAACGGGGCGGTGGCGGTTCACTCGGCGCTTCACTCGGTGGCCAGGTTAGCGGCCAGTTGGTGCGCGGCGGCCACGGCGGCGCGGGCTTCGGCGGGCGCCAGCACCCGCACGGCGTCGCCGTAGGTGAGCAGGGCCATCAGCACTTCGTGGGTCCAGAAAACGCGCAGGCTGATCCGGATTTCATCGTCGGCCTGGTTGCGCGCCCGCGTTTGCTGGGAAGGGTGAAGGGGGTAGTCCTCCACGTAACGGCCCTGCTGCCAGTCGAAGGCGAGGAGGAGATCGACGGGCGGGGTGCCGTCGTCGGGGCGGGTCACGCCGAAGGTATCGCGGAAGTAGGCCGCCGCGTCGAAGTCCTGCTTGGGGAAGGGCGTGGCGGTTTCGGTCAACTCGCTGATCCGGTCCAGGCCGAAGGTGCGGAATGCCCCGGCGCGGGTCTGGTCGAAGGCCAGCAGGTACCAGCGGCCGGCGCTCTGCCGGAGGCCCAGCGGCCAGACGGTGCGGGTGGTGGGCGTTTCCTCCCAATGCTTCTGGTGGCGGAAGCGCACCACCCGGCGCCCGCGCGCTGCCGCCAGCAGGGGCCGCAGCCACTCGGTGCCGGCCGGGCGTCGGGCCTCGAGCTGCACTAGCGGCGCCAGCGCCAGGGTGGCGGCTTCGGCCAGAAAGTGCTTCACCTCCAGCGCTTCGAGAAGCTGCACGGCCAGCGCGTCGCGGTTATCGGCGGTGATGGCGTAGGTGTTGGTGCGCCGCGCGCAGGTGATTTCGATGCCGAACAGCTCGGCAATGGCTTCCAGATCACGCTGAAACGTGCGCCGCGAGTAGCCCGGCAGGGTGTCGGGCAGCTCGCGGCGCACGTAGTCGGTCAGCTCCGAAAGGGTGGCCTGCCCCACCCGCCGCAGCCGGCGGATGAGCAGGGCGTAGCGGGGGTAGGCAGGGGTGGGCATTGGGGGTAGTTAGACATTAGCCGGTGGACTGGCTGCCCGCGCTGCCGCCCAAGCCTCGGCGAACTGGATGACTAGCTCGATGTCGTCGAGGTCGGCGCGCGTGTCATCTAGATTTTTGCGGCCTACCAGCCAGTGCTGCGTGTTGTTTGGCTCATCTTCGTGAACGCGTGGAAAGAAGATAAACTGGTCTTTTATCTCTTCCGGTAGTGGATGATCACTCACTAAACGCCAGCCTCGCCAGTCGCGCGGGTTGTCGTGGCCATAGCATAAGGCGATATCCACTGCTGGCATTGCGCTGGTGGCTTCCAACTCAATCAGTAACGGGTGTTCGTCACCTGTTTGAGCGTAAAAATAATTCATTTTGAATTTATTAGGAACTCCGCCAGAGGTAGTCAAGCGTTGTTGGTAAACCTCGTAGGCAGCGCTCACAAATGGGTTCAGGTTGGCGCCTTTAAGTATCTTGTTGCTAAGTAGCGCACAAGATTGATAGTAGCGGCCAACTGTTTGCCAGTTCCACCACTTGTAGAGGCAGCTTTTATACTCATTTTCTTGAAAAGCCATGCCGGGATATTTTGCGAAGTAGTAAGACCAGCGGCGGCGCCAGTTCCCGCTTTCAGTATTGTCGGACACGACATACTTTCGCAGACGGGGTAGCTGCTCGCTGATTACGGCGTCGAGACGGGATTCCCACGTAGCTCCGGACGCGCGGGCGTACTGCGCGGCGAACGCGTCAAAAGCGATTGCGGCAGCCGGAGCGGTGTCACGGGTTAATAATCGGTTCCAGCCGTTGGTTTTGCCGCCCAAAAACAAGTAGTTACCGTCGTAGGCGCCGAACGTGTCATCAGACGTAGCCATCAGCGCCCGTATGACGAGGTTGGTAAATTTCGATGAATCGGCAATAGCTGGGTTCAACCATAAACTCTCCACGGCATCAATTTTTAGCTTCAACGTCGTCTCGTCACGTTGAAGCGTCGTCAGTTTCAGCAGGTGCAACGCACCTCGAAAATGCTCGGAATCTTCTACCCGTAACAGTTGCTCACGCCACCGGCTGCTGGGTGCCATAAACGGCGCTTTTTGAAGTTCGTGAGTGTAGGACTTGGCGGCGGCCTCGTTTCCCCCAGCCCATTTGACCAACGTAGTGTAGGCGTCAGCGCCGGTAGCGGCATCAGCAGCGACAGCTTCTGCCAGCATTGTGATTTCGCGCAGTAAAACGGGCAGCTTGACTTTGATGCGTTCAGAATTCAAATCGAAGGAATAGCGCGCCGCGCTTCGCTCCGACAAAAGCCGGTTGCGGACGATGCGCAACAAATCACGAAGCACCGGGTCAGCAGCCGGCAGGGTGCCACGTTGAGCGCCATACACCAAGGTCGTAAAAAACAGCAGTTGGTCAACCCACCACGTACCCGATTCGGCTGCCCGGTGGCAGCAAGTGCGCAGTAAGTTGACTTGAGAGGAGTTGGCAACACCTTTTGGCCCCCAGCCGGTAAGCAGCCGCACCGGGCGGTGACTTGCTTCCACAGGCCATTGGGTTGAGAGCAGCCCTGCAAACCAGTCGTCCATCGGCTCGTTGACGGCCGTTAAGGTCGTTAGCGCATCAACCAGAAATTTAAAATCAGCCGAGCGCTGGGTTTGCGGCTGCTTTTCGTACACGGCGAAGTAATGTTCAAGCGTTACGACTCCGGTAGCGTCGGCAGTAGTGGCGTCTTGCTTTTCAGGAAAGGCGCGCAACCACAACATCCGCGTCACAAAATCGAAAAACGCCAGCATTGGCGCATCCACCAATTGGGCGGGGTCGTTGCCGGCTTCTTTGCTGCGGTCGCGGTTGCGCCAGAAGCAGTCGGTCCAGTCGCCGTCCAGCTTGTTGGCGAATTCCTGAGCGCGGTCGGGGTGGTGCTTGCACAGTAACTCATCAAATTGCGCCTTCCAGTTCTCGAACGGCGTCAGGGCTTTGCCGCGGGCGTTCATCCGGGTGTAGAGGCGGTCGGAGAGGTGGTGTTCGCCCAGGTTCAAAAACTCGAAGGTGATGGGCGCAGGCGCCGTTTTGCCGAGCAGCGCGGCGAGGGCGGCGGGCGCATCCACGTCGGCAAACTGACGATGAATTTCGTTGATCATCGTCAGCATTCCGCGCACGGTAGCGTCGCGGTGCCAAGCTAGCTGGAACCAGGGTTGATTGGCAAGGTGATCGGCCAACTGATTCGCTTTCAGGGGGGGCAGCGACCGGCATTGGGTGGCCAGGGCCTGGCCGAAGTCGCGAGCGCTGACGCGCGCGTCGTACGAGAACCGACCCAGCGCCTCGCTCAGGTCGCAGTTCGTGCGCGCGGCCAGGTACCAGTGCAGGAGCCAGAGCGTGGTCAGGCGCTGTTGGCCGTCGAGGGGCGTTAGGACGCCATTGTCGAGGGTGCCGTACACGAAGTCAAGGCCGAGCGGCTGCACCGTTTTGCCGGCGGGTGTGGGTGCAAAAGCGCCCCGCAGGGCCTCCACGAAGGCGCGACGCTTGGCGGCGGTATCGGGGTCGGGGCGACCCTGGGCGTAGTCGCGCTGCAACATCGGGATGGCGACCGAATGAATCGCTGGCGAGTCCGAGGACGAGGTCAGCAGTTGCCAGAAAGAACGGGAGCTAGTCATTGGCGTAACGGGCGATTTGGGGGGCGGTGAGAAACTGTCGGACGCTCTGACGAATGGCCGCTTGATACTGCCGCCCGTCCTCGGCCGACCACAGCAGCAACTGATCGGGTTGCCGGGTGAAGGCTTTCAGAAAGACCGCGCGCGTGGCGGGCGGCACGAACCCATTACCCGGCGTGACGAGCCCCAACACCTTTGCGCGCTTGACGGGAAACGTACCGTTGTTGAGAGCTGCGTTGTGGTCGCGGCTCAACAAAGCCAAGTTGGCGAGGCGGTCTTTCTGCTCGCCGGCCAGGTCGGCAAAGGCGTTCAGCAGAGGCTGCAGGCGCTCCCGCTCGGCCGCTTCGGGAAGTGGCAATTCGCTTGAACCCGGATCCTGGTACTTTTTTAATTGCTCCTCAAACGCCGCACTGTTCGTCAGTAGCGCCGTGTGATCGGCTTGGCGGCGGGCAGCCTCAGCGCGCACTTCCTCGGTGGCATTGGTAGGTGCCTCGGCCGGGGCGGGTTGTTGCAGGGCCGCCACCACGTCGGCGGCATTTTTTACCCAAGTCGCGCGGGCTTCCGGCGTAGCGGGCGGCTCAGGGTTCTGCGGGTGAATGTGTTCGAGCGACCATTTTTCGGCGCCGTAGCGGTGGAACGGGAAGCGGTCGCCGGCCTGCCACGCCACGCCCACGTTGTGTAGAAGCAGAATGCGGTGCAGCCGGTAGTTGTCAACATTGTACCGCAAATCATTCCATTCCGTATCAGGGTCGCCGTCGGGGAAGCCCGCCAATTCGCGGATGCGCTGGGCGAGGGTTTCCAGAAAGTCGGCCTGCGCGACGGGCGCTTTCTGCGCCACGATTTTGAGGTCGCGTTCGCCCGCCACCTGTTTAGCGTGGCTTTTTGCCAACTCAAACAGCTTGGTCATTTTCTCGCCGGAGTGCCGTAGGTAGCCCACGCGGTGGTACAGGTCCGGGTCTTCAAACCAGCCCAGTAGCTGCTGAAACAGGCATTTAACTTCCTGCCACAGCGCAAACGGTGGCTTCTTGGTCAGTTGCTGCTCGAAGACCTTAAACAGGTCAGCGTTGGAAGTTTTGACCTCAACGGGTTGCTGAACGCGCCACTGGCGCAGCAGCCATTCGATGCGTGGCTGCCCCTGGGCGATGCCCGACGGCCGCAGCCAGCCCCACAACTCGGGGCGGGCCAGTTCGGCTTCGATCCCGTTCCAGTCGGCGGCGATTTCGCGCCGCTCCGCCGCCGTGGCGGCGGGCGCGGTGGCGGGACGCTGTAGCAGCAGCGCCTTCACCAGTTCGGCCTGCGTGAGTGGAATCTTGCCCGCGTTGAGGCGCGCGAAGACGGCTTGGGCCTGCTCGCCATCAGCCGCTATTTCGTACCAGATGATCTGCGTTTTTTCGCGCAACTTATGCAAAAAAGCTTCTATCAAAAGCTCGGCTGGCTTTTTCCACTTCTGCACGAAGTCGGCCGCGTTTTTCAGGTAGCTGGCTTCCAGTGGGTCGTCTTTGCCTACTTTGGTATTGCCTGCCACGGCGGCGGCCAGTGTTTCGGCGCCGATGATCTGGCGCTTGGCGGTTTCGAAATTTAGCTCGTAAGGCGCCACCTTGCCCAGAATATGCTGAATCAGGTAGAGCGTCGTCAGGCGCTGCTGGCCGTCGATGACTTCCCACTGGTCGGCATCTTTGGCGCGACGCACGACCACGGGTTGGAGGCAGTAGAACTCCTCATCAGTAGACGGCTTAAACTGCGCGATGTCGTCGAGCAGCTCTCCAACCTGCTCGCGCGTCCAGCGGTAGCCGCGCTGGTAAGGCGGAATCAGGAATTTGCGCCCAGCCAGCTCGCCGATAGTTTTAAGCTCGGGGTTTGCAGAAGTAACATCTTTCTGGCTCATTGGAGGAATTGTTAACAGAAAAAATAATCAGTCAGGTTAATTTTAGGCAAGGTAATCAGGAGTTCGACTTGATGATTAAAAATCAGCCACTTTTCCCCTCACCCCCCAACCTCCTCAACCGCTCCAAACAAATCATCTCCTCGCGTTGCAGCTCCCGGGCGCGGCCCTGCTCACCCCCTCGAATGGCATCGTGGCGTTGCTGCCGAAGCGTTTGCAACCGCAGGTGCAGGTGCCAACGGCGCGCCGTGCGGTGCAGAAGGGCATACTGTTCGGTCAGCAATCGACGGGTGCCGGGTACGGTGAAAGCCACCTCATCGCGCAGCCACTCATCGAACAGGCCCAGCCACTCGCGCAGGCCCAGCAACTGGCGCAGCAGCGCCGGGCCGGTGGGTGCGGCAGGGGCGGGGTCCCATTGGTGTTGCGCCTGCCAGTTGTGGGCCAGCCGGAGTAGCTGGTCGGCGAGTTCGTCAGCGGTAGATAGCCGTGTGGCGGCTGAACCACGGAGCGGCATCGTTCAGGCGGGTGAATACATACACAGCACCAGCACCTGCGCCCCGCTCAGTTGATCGGGTGACTCCGCGTAGGCGAAACACACGTCGCTTTGGTCGCCAATGTGCGCCTCCAACCCCGCGCTGACGGCGGTCAGGTCTTCCATCGTCAGGCTTTCCGGGTAGCTGCGGATGACGAGGAGCGTGTGATGGATGCACGGGAGCGGCGGCACGGGCGGGCGGGTAGCCCCCGGTCGGCGACGGGCAGGCAAGAGCCAGTGGTCAAGGATCATCTGCCAGGCAGCGGCGAAAGCGGCCCGTGCCGTATCGGCTTCGGCGCTGCCCAACAGGGCCGCCGGGCTGGTTCGCAGCGCGGCGGCTATGTCCGAGGCCGTCAAGGAGGAGCCCGTTTCCAGCCCGTGCAGCAGCGGTGCTACGCGGTCCACAAACCCCAGGCGGGCTTGACTAACAGACCAGCCGTTTAGCGTAGCCGCGGGGTACGCGGCTAGCCATTCGTCGAGCAGCCGGTGCGTGACGCCGCGCGCGGCCAGTGCCGTGGGCGGGCGTTCGGTAAAGGGCAGCATCGGGGCGGGGGCTTAGCCCAGCTTCTCGATCAATAGACGACTGGACCCCGTGCCGCCCGCCCGTTGTGGGTCGCGCCCATACTTCTGTTGAAAGGCGGCCACGATTTCCTTGCCTTGCGGGGCCGGGTGGTAGCTGGACGCTACTTCCACGGACATTCCCTGCTCGATCACATTTGACCCACTGCCGAAGCGGGTTTTGGCGGTAACGCGGTAAAAAGCCATTGGTGTGGGGGGCGGAAATTTGATTCCGGCCGCAAACCACGCCCAGGCTTGCGCCAATACGCGGCGCAGGCACGATAAAAAAGCCGTACCCGCACCAAGGGTGGTTGATCCGGAATCAGCGCCCCACCCAAACCCCCACAGCCGTCGCTCCCAGCCCCAGCCCGACGCTCAAACCCACGTAAAGCAGCGCCGCGCCGGTGCGCCCGGCATTTATTAGCGCCAGCGTCTGGTGCGAAAACGTGGAAAAGGTGGTGAAGCCGCCGCACACGCCGGTGGCCAGCAGCAGGCGCGCGTTGTCGGAGAGGAGGGGGGCGCCTTTGGTCGTCACGCCCAGCGCCAGCCCGATCAGCAGGCAGCCCAGCGTGTTCACCAGCAGGATGCCGGGCGGAAATGCCAGCGTGGGCAGCCAGCGGTCGAGGGCGCGCGCCAGCGCGTAACGGGCCACCGAACCGGCCGCCCCACCCAGGCCCACGAGTAACACGTCTTTCATTGCGCACAAAGGTGAAGGCGCGCGTTGATTTTGTCTGTTGATTTCCGGCCAGGTTTTGTTTGGCAGTCTCAGGAAGACTTCGTACTTTTGCGGCCTGTTTTTCCGAACCCGTGGGTTCGCCTCAATTCAATAGAATCGAATGCCAACTATTAACCAGCTGATCCGCAAGGGTCGGGAGAAGCTGACCGACAAGTCTAAGTCGCCCGCGCTGGACTCGTGTCCGCAACGCCGGGGCGTCTGTACCCGCGTGTACACGACGACCCCCAAAAAGCCGAATTCCGCAATGCGGAAAGTCGCCCGTGTGCGCCTCACGAATGGCAAAGAAGTCAACGCCTACATTCCGGGTGAAGGCCACAACCTTCAGGAGCACAGCATCGTGCTGATCCGCGGCGGTCGGGTGAAAGACCTGCCCGGTGTGCGCTATCACATCATCCGCGGTGCCCTCGACACGGCCGGCGTCAGCGGCCGTCTGCAGCGTCGCTCGAAATACGGCGCCAAGCGTCCGAAGCCGGGCCAACCCGCCGCCACCGGTAAGAAAGGCGCTCCGGCACCAGCTAAAAAGAAAAAATAAGGGTTTAGGGTCTGGGGTTTAGGTTTTAGGCTGTTTCGCGACGCCAGATCGGCCTAAAACCTAAACCCTACTTCCTAAATCCTCCCAATCCAATGCGTAAAGCCAAACCGAAGAAGCGCCTGTTGCTTCCGGACCCCAAGTTCAAGGAAACGCTGGTGACGCGTTTCGTCAACTACCTGATGTACGACGGCAAGAAAAGCCTGTCGTACGGCATCTTCTATGATGCCCTGGAGCAGGTCGAAACCCGCACCAAGGAAAACGGCCTCGAGTCGTGGCGTAAGGCGCTCAACAACGTGATGCCGACCGTGGAGGTGAAGAGCCGCCGCGTGGGTGGTGCCACGTTCCAGGTGCCGACTGAAGTGCGCCCGGATCGCCGCATCTCCGTGGGGATGAAGTGGTTGATTCAGTATTCCCGCCGCCGCGGCGAGAAGACGATGAAGGATAAACTCGCTGCCGAAATCATCGCCGCCGCTAAAGGCGAAGGCGCTGCCGTCAAGAAGCGCGAAGACACGCACCGGATGGCCGAAGCCAACAAGGCGTTCTCGCACTTCCGCTTCTAAGCTTTTTCAAAGGCTTTCAGCGGAATCCGGAGCGCCGGAACTCAGGGACTTGGGGGGCGGGTTTCGATAAGATGCCCGATACCGCCAAGTCCCTGACGTTTGCTTACTGATGGGGCGCTTGCCGTTTGTCATTGCGAAGTACGAAGCAATCTCGGACGGTTGAGCGCGTTGCGAACGAAGATTGCTTCGTTCCTCGCAATGACAGATTCGGTAAAACCACCAAAACAAGTCCTACTAATATCTTCCAATGGCCGTCAACGCCCAACTGAAATACCTGCGTAATATCGGAATTATGGCGCACATCGACGCGGGTAAAACCACGACGTCGGAGCGCATCCTGTACTACACGGGCAAAACGCATAAAATCGGGGAAGTCCATGATGGCGCCGCCACGATGGACTGGATGGCCCAGGAGCAGGAGCGCGGCATCACGATCACATCGGCTGCCACGACTACGTTCTGGAACTACCCGACTGACACCAAAGGCGATCCGACGCCCGAAACCAAGCAGTACAAGATCAACCTGATCGACACCCCCGGCCACGTGGACTTCACGGTGGAAGTGGAGCGTTCGCTGCGGGTCCTCGACGGCGCCGTGGCGCTGTTCTGCGCCGTGTCGGGCGTGGAGCCGCAGTCGGAAACGGTGTGGCGGCAGGCCGACAAGTACAAAGTGCCGCGCATCTGCTTCGTCAACAAGATGGACCGGGCCGGCGCCGACTTCTTCAAGGCCGTGCAGGAGATCAAGGACAAACTCGGCGCGAACCCCGTGCCGCTGCAAATCCCGATTGGGGCCGAAGACTCTTTCAAGGGTGTCGTGGACCTGCTGACCGGCAAAGCCATCGTGTGGGACGACGCCACGGAAGGCAAATCGTACAACGAAATTCCGGTTCCGGAAGACCTCGTCGATACGGTGGCCGAATGGCGCCAAAAGCTCGTGGAATCGGTCGCCGAATATGACGACCGGCTGCTGGAGAAGTTCTTCGAGGATCCGAACAGCATCACGCGCGAAGAAATGATGGTCGTGATCCGCAAGGCGGTGATCGATATGAAGTTTTCGCCGGTGATGTGCGGCTCGGCCTTCAAAAACAAGGGCGTGCAGTCCATGCTCGACGGCGTGATGGCGTATTTGCCGTCGCCGCTCGATATGCCTCCGATCGTGGGCACCGACCCGGACACGGGCCTGGAAGTCGAGCGTCATCCGGACAACGACGAGCCGTTTACGGCCTTGGCATTCAAAATTGCGACCGACCCCTTCGTGGGCCGGCTGTGCTTCTTCCGTTGCTACTCCGGTACGCTCGACGGCGGTTCGTACATCATCAATAACCGCACGGGTAAGAAGGAGCGCATCTCGCGGTTGATGCAGATGCACTCCAACAAGCAAAACCCGATTGACTCGATCCAGGCCGGCGATATCGCCGCCGGGGTGGGCTTCAAGGACATCAAGACTGGCGACACGCTAACCGACGAGAAGTCGCGCATCGTGCTGGAATCGATGAGCTTCCCGGAGCCGGTAATCGGCTACGCGATCGAGCCGAAGACCCAGGCCGATATGGACAAGATGGGGATGGCCATTGCCAAGCTCATCGAGGAAGACCCGACCCTGAAGGTGAACACCGACCCGGAAACGGGCCAGACGGTGCTGCGCGGGATGGGCGAGCTGCACCTGGAGATCATTATCGACCGGATGCGCCGCGAATTCAAGGTGGAAATCAACCAAGGCGCCCCGCAGGTGGCGTACAAGGAGATGATCACCAAGAAGATCGAGCACCGCGAAGTGTACAAGAAGCAGACGGGTGGTCGCGGTAAGTTCGCGCACATCGAGTTTGAGATCGGGCCGAAGGAAATCGAGCCGGAGAAGCCGGGCCTCGAGTTCGTGAATGGCATCGTGGGCGGCGTGATTCCGAAGGAATTCATCTCGCCGATCCAGAAAGGCTTCGAGGAAGCGATGAAGACGGGCGTACTGGCCGGCTTCCCGATGGACTCGATGCGGATCAAGGTGTACCACGGCTCGTTCCACGACGTGGACTCGGACGCGCTGTCGTTCGAACTGGCGGCGAAAGTCGGTTACCGCGAGGCGGCCGTGCGTTGCGCGCCGAAGTTGCTGGAGCCGATTATGGCCGTCGAAGTGGTGTCGCCGGATGAGTACACGGGTCCGGTAACCGGTGACCTGAACCGCCGTCGGGGCGTGATGAAAGGGATGGACTCGAAGGCGGGCGCCCAGATCATCAAGGCCGACGTGCCGTTGTCGATGCTGTTCGGTTACGTGACCGACCTGCGCACGATTTCGTCGGGCCGCGCTTCGGCGTCGCTCACGTTCTCGCACTACGAGCAGGTGCCGCAGAACCTGGCCGACGGCATCATCGCCAAGATTAAGGGTAACAAGTAGAAAGTTTTTCGTGAACCCCGGCCGGGCGTGGCGTGCGTTCAGGTCCGGCTGGGGTTTGCTTTTGGGTAGCATTTTTTTCAATTTTCGGCCCGGGAACCGCCCGCGCTTCGCTTTTCAGCAATGAACCAGAAAATTCGCATCAAACTGAAGTCGTTCGACCATACGCTGGTCGATAAGTCTTCGGAAAAAATCGTCAAGGCCGTCAAGTCCACGGGTGCCGTGGTGAGCGGTCCGATTCCGCTGCCCACCGAGAAGGAGAAAATCACGGTGCTGCGCTCGCCCCACGTCAATAAAAAGGCGCGCGAGCAGTTCCAGCTCTGCACGTACAAGCGGCTGATCGACATTTACTCGACCTCGTCGAAGACGGTGGACGCGCTGATGAAGCTCGAACTGCCCAGCGGCGTGGAAGTGGAAATCAAAGTCTGATTGAACTCACCGCCCTGTTCTTATGCGAAAAGCCCCCGACCAGTGATGGTCGGGGGCTTTTTTGTGAAAAAATACTAATAGATATTGCCCCGGTGGCCGATATCCACGACCAGTACCCGTAGCACGGTGTCCTCGATTTCGTAGATGATGCGGTAGTCGCCGCGCCGGATGCGCCATTGCTCTCCACCTCAACCTTGCAGCTTTTTGCAGCCAGTGGGGCGCGGATTCTCGCTCAACAGGACCAGTCCTTCCCGGACTTTTTGGTACGCGTCAGGCGATAGCTTCCGGAGAATACGTTCGGCATACGATGTCAGCTCAACCGTGTAGCTCATATCGGCTGCGGTACCAGCGGTGCGCGTGCGTAACCAGGACGGGCGTCTAACTCGCGCAGCACCTCGACTAAAGGCCGGCTATGCTGGTCAGGGTCCGCCTTCGCGCGGTCATAAGCGGCTTGGGCGGCAGCGTCTTCGCGGGCTTCTTCTTCGGGGCTAAGTTCTGGCTCTTCCACCAGTTGCACCTGGGGCAAGCTCAGCAGTAACTCCCGCACGAACGGCACGGCACGTGGGTCGGAGACGGCGATGGTGAAGTGTTCCATAAGTTGACGAAGGTACTGGGCCGAAAGGGAGTTCCGGTGCCCGGCGGGAAGCACCGTCATTGGGGCAGCGGCACGGCCGCCGGAATGTCCAGAAAGCGGTGCCGCCTGCGCATCAGCTTGATGGCCAGGGATGCGAGGGGGCGTCTACCCACGGCGGCTCTCCGCCGCCCCCGAATGCCAAATCGGCCCCGCCGGTGCCGAAGCATCGACGGGGCCGAAGGGTGGTAAGCCGGAAGAGAACGTTTACTTGCGGGCCTGCCCGCTGCCGGCTTCGAGCGCCCGCAGGCGGGCCTCGAAGGTGGTGGTGGCAGCCTCGGCGGCGGCCTTCACCACGCGCAGCTCGGCCTGGGTGGCGGCGTTCTGCGCTTCGAGGGCGGCCACTTTGCGGGCCAGTTCCTGGGTGGCGCTCACGTTGAGGGTGGTCAGGGCGTCGTAGTCCACGGAGCGGAAGTCGTCCACGTACTTGCCGTACACGAACAGGCCGTTGGCGTGGGCTTCGGTACTCGCAAAGCGCACGGTGTGGGCGTCCACGACCGTCACGTCCGGGTTCAGCGCGGCATTGGTGGCGGTGTAGAGACGCAGGCGGCCGCCGGTGACGGGCAGCTCGTGGGGCTTGGCCATCGTCACGGTCACGAGGCCGTTGGTGAAGCTGACGCGGGTGGCGCGTTCGTACACGTTGGGAATAGGTTTGGTCGAGCGGGTCACGGCGGTGGGCAGCACCTCTTCTACTTCCTGAGCAATGATCTTCTTCACCACGCCGGGCGTGTTGTTGATCTGGTCGATGTACGTGTAATCGGTGATGCGCAGGCGGTTGAGCAGCGTGAGGTCGGCGGCGTGGTCACTCAGTCCGACAATGTTCTTAATGCGGCGGTCGGAGGTGGTGGTGAGGTTACCGGCCACGAGGTAGCTATCGACCCACACCTCCCCCTCTTCGAAATAGGCGGAGACGGTTTTGTTGCCCGACGCATTGGTGATGGCCGAGAGGCCGTTGCCCGCGTTGAAAAACGAGGCCGTGCTCGACTGCAGGGCGAGCGTACTACTGCCCTTCACGTGCAGCGGGGCGGCGGGCGCTTCGGTCCCGATGCCCACGTTCCCGTTGTTGAGTAGCGCAAACTGGTCGCGGGAGCCGCCGCCGTTCGCCGAGAGGTAGAGGTTACCAGCCGTCGTATAAAAGCCCACGTTGTTGGCGCCCCCGCCGTAGCCCCGCGCCAGGCCGTGGCTGGCGTTGCCCAGGTACAGCGCGCCCCGGTCCTGATTGACCGTACCCACCAGAATGCTCGGGTTAGCGCCCTTGCGTACTTCGAGGGCATACGTCATCGTGGTCGTGCCGATTCCGACGTTGCCACTACCGTCCAGCGATAAGCCGGCCGTGACATTGACGCCGTTCGTCAGCAGAAAGCCCCCCAGGTCGATATTCCGCGTAGCCGTGTGGTTGCCGAGGTTGTCGCCGAACGGCACGCTGTTGCCCCCACCGATAGTCAGCATCCCGTTGCTCACGCTCAGACTTGGCGCCACCCAGCTGGCCACGCCGTTGCTACTCGAGGTCAGCACCCGGCCCGTCGCCGCGCCGCGCGACAGGTGTAGCCCGGCGGCGCTGAGATCGCCGCGCACCGTGAGGTCATACCCACCGGAGGGCAACACCCCCCCGATGGCCACCAGCGTAGAGAAGAGGGCGGTGCCCCCCACCTGGCTGGTGCCTAACACATTGGCGTTGCCCTGCGCCACCACGTTGCCCGTCGCGTTGACGTCGCCCACGGTGGCCGTGCCCGTCACGGTGGCCTGGGCGGCCGTGATGCGGCCGGCTACGGAGGCATTGCCCGTCACGGTGGCGCCGCTGGTGGTGAGCTGCCCGCCCACCGTGCCGTCGCCGCTGACGTTGAAGTTGGCGCTTTGCGGGGTGGTCTGATTCAGAATGGCATTGCCGTTGTTGGCGGCCGTGAGTTGCACGGTATTGTCGGGGAAGCGGATACCGCCCGTGGACGAATAAATCTGCCCGGCGACGTGCAGCTTCTGCGTGGGGATGGGCGCGCCGATGCCCACGTTGCCGCCTACGATGGCGTTGCCGCTGATGTTGAAGCTGGCGTTTTGCTGGTTGGTCTGGTTCAGAATCGCCGTGTTACTGGCGGCGTTGAAGGCCGTGGTCTGCACGGTGTTGTCGGGGAAACGGATGCCGCCCGTGGACGAGTAAATCTGGCCCGCTACTTCCAGCTTCTGGGTGGGGATGGTAGCGCCGATGCCCACGTTGCCGTTAGGCAGCGCCGCGAAGAGGGTGGTGCCGGTGCTGCCGTCATAGGTATCGAGGAAGAAGACGTCGGTGCCGCCGCGCTGGTCGGTGCCCAGCCGCCAGCGGTTCTTGGCGGGGTTATAGCGCGTCTCGCCGGCCGCGTTGCTGCCGTTGAAGCCCAGATAGGAGAAGCCCGAGTTGCTGCCGGTCAGGGGTTGGAGCACCACGTTGCCGAGGTTGCCGTCGCTCACGCGCAAACCCAGGTCGGCATCGCTGGCCGGCTGCACCGTGAGGCGGGCGCCGGGGCTAGGAGTGCCGATGCCCACGTTACCGTTGCTGAGCAACGCCAACTGGTCGGTGGTGCTGCCCCCGGCGGCCGAGAGGTACACGTTGCCGCTGGTGGTGAACAGCCCCACATCGTTGCCGCCGCCGTTGAAGTTGCGTCGTACGCCGTGGTTGGCATTGCCGAAGTACAACGCCCCGGCCGTGCCGCCGGTGTTGCCCACCGTGATGGCGGCCGAGTTGTCGGCGGTGCGCACGTCGAGGGTGGTGGCCGGCGTACCCGTGCCGATGCCCACGTTGCCGCTGTTATCTACCCGCAGGCCGTTGGCGTTGCCGGGGTCGTTGCTGAGCCAGTGGCCGTTCAGCCCCAGGTTGGTGGTGGCGGTGTGGTTGCCGAGGTGGTCGGGCACACCCACGGGGTTCAGGAAGGTCCAGCCGCCGCTGGCGGCGTAGTACCAGAAGCCCGGCTGGGCGCCGTCGGTCTGGTATATGAGTAAGCCTGCCGGCACGGGCGCGGCAATCAGCCCCCGCGCGGTGGCCGTCATCCGGGGGATGAGCAGGCCCTTGTCGGTGGCTACGATTTCGAGCGCGGCCTTGGCATTGGGCGCCGTGGTGCCGATGCCCACACTGGCGCCGGTTTGGGCAAAAGCGGCTGGGGCGGCGGCCAGCCCCAGCAGGAAGAAGAGGAGGTGCAGCGGCGCGCGAAACAAGCGGCAGGAGCGGGAGAGGTAAGGGTGTGACATCGGAAAGCGATTGGATGCAGAAACGAATGCTCTCAAACATACGTGTCTCGCGCTTCCAGCGATTCGCCCAGTTCAGCCAACGACCGCAGAAGGGGCGCGAACGACGACGGCGCCCGCCCCGGAGCCCCCCAGGTGCCGCCCGCCCCTGGTTGTGGCCGTGGGCGGCGGGGCCTGCCTGCCGCTGCCCCCTTGGCCTGAACCCCTCGCCCCGGCCTGCTGACGGCCTTACCCGCCGGCCCGGAAGTCATCCGGGCGCGGCTGCTGACGTGCTGCCTGGACGCCGAGTGCCTGCGCGCGCGCCTGGTGCAGGCCCGCACGCTGTTCAACCGGCACCGGCTGCTGATGGCCGGGCCGCTGCTGGCCGCGCTGCCGCCCGAAACCGCCCCGGAAGCTGCCCCAATGCAAGGCCGTCGGCGCGGGCTGGGGCGTCTGCTTCGGTAACTGCCTTGCCGGAGGCACTGGCGCAGGTCGTCGCTGAATGAGCCCCGGCCACGGCGGCTGGCCGGCGGGTGACGCGGCGATCAACGCCGTTATCAACCTCCAGCACGGTGCCGTCGGCACGGATGACGCGCCGGGTGCGCGCCCGGTGCGTACTTGCCGCCGTGCTTCGCCGCCTGCTCACGTTTTTGCGCCAACCCTACCCCGTGCTGGAGGCGCGGCCAGCCCAATGGCGGCGCGCCGGCCTGATCGGCTTGTTCGTGGGCGGGTTTCTGCTCGTGTTTGAGCCGTTCGGGCTGAGTGAGTGGCAGACGCCGCTCAAATCGCTCAAAATCGCTGGTTTCGGGCTGGTTTCTACGCTCATCACGTTCGGGTGGTACGTAGGCATTCCGGCGCTGGTGCCCGGCTTCTTCCGCGAAAACCGCTGGACGGTGGGCCGTGCGGCGCTGTTCCTCAACGGCAACATCGTCCTCATCGCGGCGGGCAATCTGCTGTATCTAAGCCTGATTACGGGCGTGCCGCTGCGCGCCCTGTCGCCCGGCTGGATGCTGGCGAGTACGTTTCTGATCGGCGCGTTTCCGGCGGTGGGGGCTACGGTGGCGACGTACATCCGGCAGCTACGCCGCATTGAAACGAATCTGCGCACCATGCCCGAATATGTTTCAGGGGGTGACACACATTTTCAAAACTTGCCAAATGGTGTGTCAACCCTGCGGCCCTCGCCCGGACCATTGCCGCCACCCGCCCGCACGGGAGCCGCAGAGCTACTCTTCACCCCCGAAAACGGCAAGGATACGCTGAGCGTCGCCGCCGCTGAGGTGCTGTATCTCGAAGCAGCCGATAACTACTGTACTGTCGTGTACGGCCGGCCGGGGGCGGCGCCCACCCGCGCCCTATTGCGCGCCTCGCTGAGCCGGCTGGCCGGGCAGGCCACCGAGCAGGGCGCTACGCGGCTCGTGCGGGTCCATCGCTCGTACCTCGTCAGCCTCGACCGGGTGGCGCGCGTGTCGGGCAATGCGCAAGGCTACCGGTTGCATCTGGCCGCCGCCGAGGTGGATGCAGTGCCCGTCGGCCGCACCTACGCCGAGGCGGTGCTGGGGGCGTTGCGGAGCGGCGCCGTTCGTCCCTGAGCGGGAGACAGGGGCTTCCCGTTCGCCCCAAAACTGGGTCAGTCGCCCCAAAATAAGCTTTTTGGTCCCACGGGGCTTGCCCTATGGCGGCCGTTCGTCGGACGTTTGCATCACCGGTTCATCACCCCGGCATTCCCTCCCCGATGCTCGCCGCCTTCTTTTTCTCCTTCGATTACACCGACCTCGCCGTCATCGTCCCGCGCCTGATGCACATCGGTGCCGGTGCGGTGGCGCTCTTCGCGGGCCTCGTCCCGATGCTGGGCCGCAAGGGCGGCGTATGGCACCGCCGCGCGGGCCGCGTGTACGTCGGGGCTATGATCATCGTCGCCGTCACGGCGCTCATCCTTACGGCGCTGCTGCCGCTCACCGCGGCGCGGCTGTTTCTGACAGGCATCGCCGTGTTCAGCTTTTACCTGAGTTTTTCGGGGTGGCGGGCGGCGGCGCGGCGCACCCATGCGCTGGCGCCGCTCGATAAAGCCGTGGTCGTGCTGGTGCTGCTGGTCGGCCTGGCGATGTTGGGCGCGGGCGTGTATTGGCAGGCCATTCTGTTCGGGTTTTTCGGGGTGCTGATGCTCGCCAACGCCAGCTTCGACGCGCGCGGCCTGCTACGCCCGGTAGCGCCCGAGGGCCGCCCCATTCCGTGGATTTTCCGCCACATCCCGCGAATGGGCGGCTCCTACATCGCCACTTTCACGGCGTTTTTGGTGGTGAACCTGGGCCGTTGGCTGCCCGAAGCGGCGCCTGCCTGGCTCGGTACGGCCGGCTGGATTGCGCCGGCCATCATCGGCGGCTGGCTGATTCGGCGCACTGTCCGCGCGTGGAAGACGAAACTGAACGTAGCCTAACTGTCGACTGATTTATCCCGATGCGCTTCTCCCTTTTCAGCCTGCTTAGCTTGACGCTACTGGCCCGCTTCGCCAACGCGCAGCCGCACGCGCTGCACGGCCACCTGCGCGACGAAACCGGCGCGCCGCTGCCCTACGCGACAGTGGGCGTCGTGGGGCGCCCCATCGGCACCGTGGCCGACGCGACGGGCGCCTTTCGGCTACTTCTACCCGCCACCATCGCCGCTACCGACTCTATTCGCTTTGGCCTTTTGGGCTACCGGGCGCTTACATTGGCAGTGAGCGCTCTGCCCGCCAACCCTCAGCAGATTGCGCTACCGGAGGCGGTGACCGCCCTGGCTGAAACCACCATTCGCGCTCGCCGGCTCGATACCGTTCGTATCGGCAACCATCATTACCGGACGCGACTACAGACCAATTTCGCCCTCGGCGACGAACCCGACCAGAATCTGGGCGCCGAAATCGGCCGGGTCTTTCAGCTACCCCGGCACGGGGCGTGGCTCGAATCGTTTCGGTGCGTCATCGGCTCCGGTTTCGATACGGTGCGCGTGCGGCTCAACGTGTACCGGATGCGCAGCGGCGTGCCGGCCGAGCCGCTCCTGACGCGCCCGCTCTATCGGGAGCTGATTGGGGCAAAAGCGCGCTGGGTGACCTTCGATTTGCACGCCGAGCAGCTCTTCGTCGCCGCCGACGAAGTAGCGGTGTCCGTCGAATGGGTCGGCCACTCCCGCCAACGCGGCCGGAACCTGAGTATTCCGTTGCTGATGCCCGCCTTCGGCACGCATCTCTACCGCTACGGTGCCGCCAACCGCTGGAAGCGCTTCCCCGGAATGAGTACGACGATGGAGCTGACCGTGCTGAAATGACGAACGCCGCCCCTTGTCTCAAAACACTTGTCCCAGGCCGAAAAACAGCCAACGATCCTTGCTTGAGACGCCGTCATCGAGCGGGAGAATGGTCGAGAGGGAAGAGTTGGCGGCACAGATCGGCCACCAGCCAGTAAGTTGCCACGGTCTGTTCGGTGATCGGGCGAAGCGGTTTTGGGAGGTCGAGTACCTAAACCTACTTCCCCCGAGCGCCGAACAGCTTTTTTCTGCCCCAATCACCCGCAAATCAGGCTATTTACCTGCCGAGCCTGCCAATGCGAACTTCGCCGCCGTTGGCTCCAACCACCGCGTAGCTTCCACCACCCGCCCGTCCGCCGCCAGGCGGTGCTATTCCACCACCAAGCGCCGCGTGCGCGCGCCGCAGCGAACGAGGTACAGCCCGCCCGGCAGGGCCTGTAACGACAACTGCACGTCGGTCTGATTGGCCGACGGCTGGGTGCGACGCACCACCCGGCCGGTGGCATCGAGCAGTTCCACGGCCGCAGTAGCCGGGCGCGTCGGCCAGGTAATGGTTACCTGTTGGTGGGCCGGGTTCGGGTAAACTTCGACTTCGGCCTCCATCATCACAGCGGATGACGGCCGTTCCAATGCCGGGCCATTGCCCGTAGTTGCGCTCGCAGGGCGTAAGCCGGTTTTGGTGAAAATGCCCGCGCTGATCACCGTGCCGCCCACCGTCGTAAGGCTGATTCGGCCCGACGTGGCGCCCGCCGGCACGGTCAGTTTAACGCCCGTGGCCGAGACGTTGGTAATCGTCGCCACGGCGGTGGTGTTGAATTTGGCGGCCGTCACGCCCGTCAGGTTGGTGCCGGTTACGGTTACTACGGTGCCGAATCCGCCCGATGCAGGCGTGAAACTCGTAATCGTCGGCGCGGGAATGAAGTTGAAGTTTGCTGCCGACAACACCGTGCCGCCCGCCGTGGTGAGGCTGATTCGGCCCGACGTGGCGCCCGCCAGTACCGTCAGTTTCACGCTCGTGGCCGAGACGTTGGTAATGGTCGCCACGGCCGTGGTGTTGAACTTGGCGGCGGTTACGCCCGTCAGGTTGGTGCCCGTCACCGTCACCATTGTACCAACGCCGCCCGAGGTGGGCGTAAAGCTGGTGATTGTGGGCGCCGGAACGACGGTGAAATTAGCCCCGCTGACTACCGTTCCGCCCAGCGTCGTGACGGTGATTTTACCAGTCAGCGTACCCGCCGAAACCACGCCGACCAATTGATTCGCGCCGTTCAGCGTCAGGCCGTTCAGCAAGACATTGCCCATTTTGACGTTCTGAAACGAACTCAGGTTGGCGCCGGAGATGGTCACTGCCGTGCCGACTCCGCCCGACGTGGGCGTGAAACTCGTAATCGTCGGCGCGGGAATGAAGGTGAAGTTTGCTGCCGACAATACGGTTCCGCCCGCCGTAATCAGGCTGATTTTGCCCGAGGTAGCGCCCGCCGGCACGGTCAGATTCACGCTCGTGGCCGAGACGTTGGCAATCGTCGCGACGGCCGTGGTACCGAATTTGGCGGCGGTTACGCCTGCCAGGTTGGTGCCCGTCACGGTCACCACCGTGCCCGCCCCCGACGCAGTGGGCGTGAAACTGGTGATGGTGGGCGGCATCACCGTAAAAGAGGTAGTCGAGACGACACTGCCGCCGGTGGTGGTCACGGTCACAAGGCCCGTGGTAGCTCCGGCGGGGACGACGGCCGTCAGGCGGGTTGCTGATACCACGGTGTACGCGGCTACGCGGGTGCCGAACCGGACTTCCGTGGCCGCATTCAGGTTGGTGCCATTCAGGGTCACGGTGCTGCCCACGGGGCCGCTGGCGGGGCTAAAACTGCTCAGGGTGGGTGCCGCGAACGTCAGCTTGCCCACCAGCCCCAGCATTCCGTACCCATTGCCCGGGAGCGCTATCGAACCTAGTTGAAAGGCGTTGGCATAGCTACCAACCAGCCAGAACGAACCTGCCGGGCCGGGAGCCAGGGACTGCATATAATCAGTCATTCCGGTGCCTTGCGCCCATTGCCATCCGCCATCCGCCGCGTTGAGGCGGGCCACGTACATCGTGCTGGCCGTCGAGGAGGTTAGCGATGTAGGGCCGAAGCGCGTGGTGCCGCCGCGCAGGACGCCGAAAATCAGCAGGCTGTTCGAGGCGTCGATGGCGAGCGTCGTGGGCCATTGGATATCAGCTGCGGTGAGAGTTTCCGGCCGCACGGCCCATCCCCACTGGCCGGCGGTGTTGCACTTGGCCACGATGCCGTACGTCACCGCCGGCAGGGCCGTGAAGGTTGATGTGCCAAGCGTTGCCGCGCCCTTCAACTGCGCCGCGACGTACACGTTGCCGGCCGCATCCACGGCCAGATCAGTCACGGCTTCGTCCGTGGCGGTGCTGCCGATGCGCTGCGCCCATTGCCACTGCCCTGCCCCCGACAGCTTCGCCACAAAACCATCCCACCCCCCGATATTCGGCAAAACCGTAGTGCCGATGGTAATGGCCCCGCTGCAACGGCCGCTGAGGTAAAAATTGCCAAAACGGTCCACGGCCATATCGTCGGCCCCGCCCGCTACGAGCGCAGCCGCATCCCAGATGATGGCGCCCGTCGGCGATAGTTTCGTGGCAAAAGCATAGTCGCCGTAGGGCGGAATCGACGTAGGGTTAAAGGGTTGCGCACTGCGCGTCGAGCCTGCTACGCAGACATTGCCGGTGGGGTCCACCACTACATCGTTAGCTGCCGAGCCGCCCGGTGATGCTTTTACCCACTGCCATTGCCCATTCGTCGATAGTTTGCCCACAAAGGCGTAGCTCGCGCACCCAACCGACGCAATGGTGAGCGGCAGCGCATCGAAGGCGTAGGTGCCGGCGGTGAGGCTGCCGCCGACGTACACGTTGCCCGCCGGATCGACGGCTATCCCGTTGCCCCGGTCGTAGCTGCTGGCGCGGCCCGCTCTTTTGGCCCATTGCCATTGCCCGGCAGGCGAAATTTTACCGACGACAAGATCCCAATCTCCATTCCCGACACTCGTCAGCGTTTGGGTGCCGCAGGTAATGGTGCCGCTGAAATTGCCGAGCACATAGACGTTACCGGCGGCATCGCTGGCCGTACTGGCAAAGGCCGACATACCCGGCCCGATGGCGCGGGCCGCCCAGGGCCACGTTTGGCTGAAACTACGAGTCGCCGTCAGGCCCAAAATGAGGGTCAGAAACAGCGGAAGCCACGAGCGGCGGACGGCAGTAAAAGGAGGGCGCATCGGGCTAAAAATGAGAAGTAAATACCAAACAGCAACGAAGATGAGACGCATTTTTAGCCGTGCCTGCGGCTAACCACCCGGCGGGCGTTTGCACCGGCTGCCGGTGCTTCCTCCCCCTGCAACGCCGTCGCCTGCGTGGCACCGCCTACTCGACCAACAGCCGCCGCACAGCGGTGCCGCCGCCGCGCACCCCGGCGCGCAGCAGGTAGGTGCCAGCCGCGACGCCCGTGAGCGGAACGGTGAGTTCAGCGCCGGTGCCGGTGGCCCGCGCCACTTCGCGCCCGCTCAGGTCGGTGAGGCAAACCGTCAGAAGGCCGCTTGCCGCCCGCACCACCACGTAGCCGTGCGCCGGGTTGGGCGAAACCGTTAGCTGGGCGGCAGCCGCCTCCTCGGCCGTGCCGGTGATGCCGATGGCGACGGCCGCCGATACCGGCCCGATGCAACTACGCTGCGTGACTTGCACGGTGTAGGCGCCGTTCTGGGCGCTGGTGCTGGCCGTGTAGCTCGTGCCCGTGGCCCCGGCGATGGGCGCGCCGTTCAGGAACCACTGGTTGCCGGTGGCCGCGCTGCTGGTCAGCACCACGATGCCCGACGGCTGCGGGGCGGCCGTGATCGTAGCCTGCGCCGGCACCGCCCGCACCCGGACGCGCACCGAGTCAGAAACGGGTGAAAGGCAGTCCGGGGCGCCGCCCACTTGCACGGCGTAGGTACCCGCCGCCCGCACCCACACGGTGCGGGTGGTGGCACCGGTTGTCCAGCGGTACCGGCCGAAGCCCGCCGGAGCGGTAAGCTGCGCGGAGTCGCCCGCGCAGAAGCTGACCGAATCGGCCGGCGCCACGGCCACGGCGGCCGGCTGGCGGGTGACGAGGAGATCAACCCCATTATCCACCCCTAATACGGTGCTGTCAGCGCGGATGACGCGCAGGCGGTAAGTGCCGGCGGGCAGGGTGGCGGGTAGGCGAGCCGTGAGCGGCGAAGCGGCGCCGCGCCCTACCAGCAGGGTCTGGCCGGGGCGGAAGCGGCCTTTCGTATTACTCAATTCCACCCGAAAATCCTGCTCAGCGGGCGTGAAGGTGCCTTCCGTAGTGAAGGGGACGCGGATAGAATCAGCCGTGGTGCCGAGGCAGAAGGTGGTGCGGGCGAGGGCCGTATCGGTACGGATGAACTTCTCGGAGTAACGAATGATGCCGCCGCTGCCCACGGCGTAGGCGTTGTAGCGGTCGATGAGGGTGCCAGTCTGGATGTTGGGGGTGGAAGTGGCGGCCCATATCGTCCAGGTGCGGCCGCCGTCGAGGGTGCGAAGCTGCTGGGGGCCGAAGGCGTAGCCTTCCCGCCGCGTCCGAAACTGCACCTGCTGCGGGTTTGCCCACACCTCGCCGTCAAAGGGGACGCCGGGCGGAGTAGTCCAATTGCGGCCGTACCACCAGGTGGTGCCGCCGTTGCGGGTCAGTTCGACGAGACCGGTGGAGCCGAAGCGGTAGCCCTGCTGCGGCGTCACGAAGTAGAGGTTACGGGTGTCGGCGTACGGCGAGCCAGTGGGCGTCGGGTTGAGGACGCCGAGGATCGCGAGCGAATCCCACGTCACGGTGCGCCACGCTTGTCCGCCGTCGGTACTGACGGCGAGGTTGAGCGAGTCGCCACCGGCGTAGGCGTGTTGGGCATCGACCCACCCGCAGGTGTAGATATGTTTGGGGCTGATGACGGGCTGTTGCCACGTCAGGCCGCCATCGTGGGTGAGGAAAGTGGCGCCGCCCGTACCCACGATCAATCCCCGTTGGCTGTTGAAAAACTGCATCTGCAACGGCGCGAGCGGCGTGACGGGCAACGGCAGCCGCTGCCAGGTGCGGCCCGCATCGACGGAGCGCAGCACGAACGCCTGACGCTGTGGGGTGTCCTGGGCTTCGAGGCCCGCCACGAAAGCGGTATCGCGGTCGGGGAAGGCGCTGGTGGTCAGAAACGTCCGTCCGCCCGGCGGCGCCCACGTCACCAGACCGGCGGCGAGCGAGTCGAGCGGCAGCGCGCGCCAGTGGTCGCCCCGGTCGGTGGTGCGCCAGAGGGTGTTGGGCTGCGGCCCCGTGTCCCAGGGCCAGAAAGCCGCCGCCGTAAACACCGCTGCCGGCGCCAGCCAGCCGGTGCCCGGTTCGGGGAATACTACCCGCCGCAACCACGCCTCGGTAAAAGGCCGGGCGGTATAAACCGTCCGCAGCGAATCGGGGAACTGGCGCGCCAGCCGCAGCTCCCGATCAGCGGTTTGCAGCCAGATACCGCCCGACGGCAGCACCCGCCCCGCGGGTGGCCAGTAAGGATTGCCTACCGCCGTGGTCATCGATGCGCCCCAGGTCAGGCCGCCGTCAGTAGTTTGCCAGTACCGCTGCCAGCTGGCATCGAAAATTTGCCCTCGGAGGTTGTCGGCGGCGAACCGCACAGCCGTGAGACGGGTATCGCTCGGGATGATTGCGGGCGTGGGCGTCCACGTCAGCCCACCGTCGAGGGTCTTGAACAGGAGCGGACCACCATCGCCGGGCATCAGGCGGGCGCCGCCGGCCCAGCCGCGTTGGGCATCCAGAAACGTCAGCACGGTGATGCTCAGCCCCGGAGTGGCCGCCGAGTAATCCTGCCACGTGGCGCCGCCGTCGGCGGTCCGAAATAGCGCCCCGCCCCCGCCGATGAAGCCCAGCGTCGGCGTCGGGAAGCACGCATCGCCGGGGGGAATGGCCGGATTTACCAAGAGCGTCCAGGTGCGCCCGCCGTTGGTGGTGCGCCGCAGCCGCCCTACCGGCGGAATGTTAAATCCATTGTTGCTGATCTGGCTCCACTCGTAGTACACGACGGCCTGCGTGGCCGAGTGCGCCATCAGTTTTTGCATCTTAACGCTGAATTGCTCGCCGAACACCTGGCTCGTCCAGGTGGCACCGCCGTTGATGGTCGTCCGCACCTCGCCGATGCCTAAGCCTCTGACCTGCCTTTCGTTGGTGGCGGAGGTATTACCGATCAGCCACCCCACCTGGGGCGTAGCGAAGGCGACGCCCATCAGGTTGGCGTCGGTGCCCACGGCCACGGGCGCCCACGTGCGCCCCCAATCGGCGGTGCGCAGGGCGAGGCCGTGATCGCCCACGGCCAGCACCGCAGAATCGGAAAAGGCGTGTAGGCTTCTGAATGTATAGCCCTGCGGGGTGGGGCTTTGCCACTTCCAGAACGGCAGCCCCGGCAGCGGCTGGCCGGCGCGGGTGTCATAGACGCGTTGCGCCCTGACGACGCCCGGCGCGGCCAGCAGCCCCGCCATCAGCAACAAAAACAGCCGCCCGGCGGCCGACAGACGAGAAAATGATGACGGGCGCATAGGTGGGAAATAAAAACGGGCGGGAAATAACCAGCAGAACACGAAAGCGGGAGTAGCTACTCCACCACCAAGCGCCGGGTAAGGGCGCCGCAACGGACGAGGTAAAGCCCGCCCGGTAGCTCCTGCAACGGCAGTTGTATTTCTGCCTGATTGGCCGGCGCGAGGGCGCGGCGCACTACGCGGCCGGTGGCATCGAGCAGTTCCACGACGGCAGCAGCTTGGCGCGTCGGCCACACAATCGTCACGTGCTGCTGCGCGGGGTTTGGGTAGAGGCTGAACGGCACCTGGGCGAGTTCCGCCGCGCTGCTCAATAGCTGCACATTGACAGCGACCGAAGGCGGCGAATTGCACCCCGCATTCGTAGCGACGACGGTGTAATTGCCGCTTTGCGCCGACGAGGTGACGGTGTACGTCGTGCCCGTGGCGCCCACGATCAACACTCCGTTCAGGTACCACTGGTTACCGGCGAGCGCCGAAGACGTCAGGCTGACCAACCCGCCGGGCAGCGGAGTTTGCGTGATGGTTGGTGTGGCGGGCACCGCATTAATGATCACCGTTTGCACCGTCGAAACCCCTGTGCAACTGCCTTCGGTGACGGCCACGGTGTACGCCCCGGCCGTAATGGCCACGTAAGTTGGGGCGGTAGCACCTGCGAGAGCGGTGCCATTCAACTGCCACTCATAGGTCGCGCCAACGGAGCCGCTGGCCGTCAACGTTACCGCGCCGCCGGGGCAAAAGGCTAGTGGGCCACTCGCTGTCACCGTCACCTGCGGCAAGGTGTTTATGGTGGCCGTGACGGCGGTGCGGGTCAGGCTTTCCAAGCCATTGCCATCCACCGTGCTGACGTAATACGTGGTGGTGGCGCTCAGGCTCGAAGTGGTGTACGTGGCGCCGGTAGCACCCGCGATGGCGGTACCGCCCGTGGCCCCGGTGTACCACTTATACGAACCGCCCGCCGGGGCACCCGCCGCTGTCAAGTCCACGGTGCCGGTGCCGCAACGGGCGGCGCCGGTGGTGATGGGCGCCGTTGGTGGCCCGGCTGTGACGGTAAACGTGCGGACGGTATCAGCGCTAATGCACCCGTTCGCACCAAGCGCCACCACCGAAACCGTAGCCAGACCAACCGCCGTCGGCGTGACGATGACCGACGGGCCGGTCGTGACGTTCAACGTCGCGTTCGTGGCCGACCAGGTGTAGCTAACGCCGGGCACTGCCGGCGTGATAGTCATCGGGAAAGAAATCGTCGCTGGCACGGTAGCCGCCGTAGGTGCCAAAGCAGGCAGCGCGGGCGCGGCGTTGATCGTGACCGATTGCGCCGCTGAAACCCCCGTGCAACCTCCTTCGGTGACGGCCACGGTGTAGGCGCCGGCGGCCGTAGCCGCATACGTCGAAGCGGTGGCTCCCGCGAGGGCGGTGCCATTCAACTGCCATTCATACGTCGCGCCAACGGAGCCGCTGGCCGTCAACGTCACCGCCCCGCCGGGGCAAAATGCGAGCGGGCCACTCGCCGTCACGGTCACCAGCGGCACGGCGTTTACCGTGGCCGTTACAGCGGTGCGGGTCAGACTTTCCAACCCATTGCCATCCACCGTGCTGACGTAGTAAGTGGTGGTGGCGCTCAGGCTCGACGTGGTGTAGGTGGCGCCGGTAGCGCCCGCGATGGCGGTGCCGCCCGTGGCCCCGGTGTACCACCGATACGAACCGCCCGCTGGGGCACCCGCCGCCGCCAAACTCACGGTGCCGGCGCCGCAACGGGCGGCGCTGGTGGTAGTGGGCGCCGTTGGTGGCCCGGCCGTGACGGTAAACGTACGGACCGTGGCGGCACTTGCGCAACCGCTTACCGTACTGGCTACCACTGAAACCGTGGCCGGGCCAGCCGCCGTGGGCGTGACGATGACCGTGGTGCCAGTCGTGCGGTCCAGCGTCGCGTTCGTGGCCGACCACGTATAGACGACGCCGGGAACCACCGGTGTAATATTCATCGGGAAAGGCGTTCCGGCTGGCGCGGTGGCCGGCGTGGCCGCCAGGGCGGGCACGGCGGGCGCGGCGTCGATGGTAATCGGAATCGCCGTCAGGCTCGCGCTTTCGCAGCCGTCGCTGGTAATGAGCGAGACGTAGTACGTGGTGTTAGCTGTGATGACGGGCGTGGTGTACGTCGCCTGCGTGGCGCCGGGAACGACTACGCCGCCCTTCGGCGTCACGGCGGAGTACCAGCGGTATTGACCACCCACCGGCGCACCGGAAGCAGTCAGCACCAATGTACCCGCAGCGCACCGCGTTTGCGGGGGGGCCACGGCGGCGGCGGGTAAGCTGTTGATGGTGGCCGTGACGGGTGTCCGGATGAAACTCTCAACTGCGCCGGACTGCGGCGATGTCACGGCCGCGACGTAATAAGTCGTCGTGGCTGTCAGACTAGGGGTAACGTAACGGTTGGAAACCGCCGCCGCAATAGGGGTGCCTCCAGTCGGCACCGTGTACCACAAGAAAGAGCCAAACGTCAGCGGTGCTGCGGCCGTTAGCGCAACTTCCCCTGGGCCGCAGCGGGCCGCACCCGTGGTGGTAGGCGGCGCGGGTGTCACGGCAAAACCATTCGGCCCAATAGCCTGTCCGCTAGGCAGATTTACCGCTACGAAACCAGCTCCTAGCCGGGCGGTGGTCGGCACCGTAAACGTCAGTTGGGTGGGAGAATTGATGGTAAAATTGGTACCGGCGCGAAAGGTGCCAGTCACGATAACCCCGGCGGAGGTGGCCTCGGTGAAGTTGGTACCGGTTACGGTCACCACGGTCCCAACTTCTCCGCCGCGCGGCGTGAACGAGGTAATGTTTGACGAAGTAAGCGGCGCAGCGGCGTCGTATTTAGCGAAATAGGCGGTCACTTTCGACCCATCGCCGATGCGCGTGAAGTCGCCACCCGCGTACACGTCGGTACCCGAAACGGCTAGTCCATAAATCTGATCACTACCGTTCGGGCCTGCGCCGAGGCCCGTGCCCAGGGCTTCCCACGCGGTGCCGTTCCAGCGGGCAATCCGGTTAGTGGCGGTGCCGCCGGCCGTGACGAAATTCCCCGTCCCGTACACGTTCGAACCGGCCACCGCGATGGCAGATATCTGCGGCAAATCAAGTGGATTATTCAAGCTGCCGCCCAGCGAGCTCCACGTCGTGCCGTCCCACTTGGCTACGCCAGGAGCTATGGTGGTACCGATGTCGTACATAAAGCCCGCCGCGTACAGATCGCCGTTGGCGGCAGTAGCTAATGACCACACCACGCCTCCTGGAGGTAATCCCGCTCCCAGGGCGCTCCACGTCGTGCCGTTCCATTTGGCAATGCGGCCCGCGGGCACGCCCCCAGCGGTCGTAAACTCTCCGCCGAAGTACACGTTCGTCCCGGAAATGGTGACGGCCCGTACAAAGTCGTTTACCCCCGTGCCGAGGGCGCTCCACGTGGTGCCATTCCAGCGGGCGACGTTGGTAGCCGGCACACCGCCGATCTGCGTGAACTGGCCGCCGACGTACACATCCGGCCCGGAAGCGGCCACCGCCACGATGAAGCCGAGCGGACTAAGCGTGCCCGTGCCGAGCGCGCTCCACGTGGTGCCGTTCCACCGCGCAATGTTATTGGCGGGCACACCACCCGCGATGGTGAAGGTGCCGGCCGCGTAGAGGTTCGTGCCGGAAATGGCCAGTGACGTAACGGTTGCTTCGATGCTCTGCGCCGGATTGCCGCCGGTCAGCCCGTTGCCGAGCGTACTCCACGCGGTGCCGTTCCACTTGGCGATGCAGTTGCCGATAGAAGAGAAAAAGCCGCCGACGTACACGTCCGTCCCCGAAACGGCGATTGCCCGGACGGTGCCATTCAAGCCGATGCCGACGGTGCTCCACGCCGTGCCGTTCCAGCGGGCCACCCGATTGCCTTTCACGCCGTTTTCGCTGGCCACGAAATCGCCGACGACGTACACCGACGAACCCGAAACCGCCACGCCCCACACGGGCGCCGAAAAACCCGTTTGCCGTTGGACGCCCCCGCCCAGGGTGGTCCAGCGGGTGCCGTTCCACTTGGCCACGCGGTGGGCGATGGCCGTGCGGTTGGCCGTGTCCAGCGCCTGCACGAAGTTGCCGACGGCGTACAGGTCGGTCCCCGCCACGGCTAACCCCAGGATGCTGGCCTCAAACCGCGTTCCCTGGCCCAATCCGCTCCACGCCGTGCCGTCCCACTTGGCAATATTCCGGTATCCGCCGTCGAATATGCCATTGTCGATGTAAATATCACCGGCCACGTACACATCCGCCCCCATCACGGCAATGGCATTCACGGTGCTGAAAGGTGAAAGGGGCGTTCCGATGATACTCCACGTGGTACCATCCCATTTGGCCAGGCCGATGGCGGGTTGGCCGCCAGCCGTGGTAAAGTCGCCGCCAACGTACACGTTGGCCCCCGAAACGGCGATTGCCTTCACCAGGCCATTGACGCCTGTGCCCAAGGCGCTCCACGCCGTGCCGTTCCAGCGGGCCACGCGGTTGGCGGGCGCGCCACCGGCCGTGGTGAACGCGCCGCCGACGTACAGATCGGCCCCGGAAACCGCCAGCGCATTCACGGCACCCCCGACGCCCGCGCCGAGGGCCGTCCACGCCGTGCCGTCCCAGCGGGCTATACGGTTGGCGGGCGCCCCGCCAGCCGTCGTGAATTCGCCGCCGACGAACAGGTTCGTGCCCGAAACGGCCAACGCACTGACCCGGCCATTGACGCCCGCGCCGAGCGCGCTCCACGTCGTGCCATTCCACTTGGCAATATTATTTACCTGCGCTGTCCCCGCGATGGTGAAGGTGCCGCCGACGTACAGGTCGCCGTTAGCCGCCACGGCCGTGGCGTACACGATGCCGTTGGTGCCGGGCAGCCCGAAACCGTCGCGCCAGCGGTTATCGCCGGTGCCCGCCACGCGGAAGGCCGGTTGGCCGGTGGCGGAATCGGTGCGGAGTTGGTAACCCGTGGCATCGAAGGAGCCGGCCGCACCCGCCCGGAGCGTGCCGTTGGGGTTGAGCACCTCGCCGACGGGGCGGCTGGGTGACGGCGCAAGGGCCGCACGGTGCTGCGCGACGGCCGTTGGAGCAAAGGCGACGGCGGCGGCAACCAGCGTCAATACTAACCGAAGCCAGTAGAAAAAATAATGTTGCATCTGCGTGAGGGCGAATTTTTTACAAATATGGGTGCCCGCGCGCCGATATCCAGCTTGGTAGTGTAACGGCCGTTGCGCGCCGTCTGTGCTCACCAAAGGGCGGGCTTTTGGGGGGCGCGTCAGAGGGTATTTCAGCGGGCCTTAGGGTATCTCGACTTTGCGTGAAATGAAATAATGACTGCTGCTGCAAGGCTTCAGGTACCAAAAAGTTGTTTCGTCAGGTCTGCTTGCAAGGGCAAAGCTGATGACGACCACTCAGACCACTACTTAGTTAATGCCGGGTGGCTGACCATTTATAAGGAAATGCCGTCGGGCGGCAAGCCGTTGCGGCGGGGATGCGTACATTAGCCGAAACGGTCGTTTATGGGAGGATTATTACGGAACCGTCGCGGCACTAGCCGGTGGGCGGGCGTCGGGTTGCTGGCACTGATCATCGGTTGGGCACCGGCCAAACCGCCGGTCGCTACGGCGCCGCGTCGGGCCGCTACGGCGCTTTTTACCACCACCCGGCGCGAGGCCGATAGTCTGCGTGTGGTCATCAGCTGGAACCCGGACGCCCGCCCGGCGCCGGGCGTCCGGCTGCCCCTGGCCGCGCTGACCGCCACGGGCGCCGTCCGTTGGCGCGATACCGTGACGCTGCGCCCGCTGGCGGGCGTAACGGGGGGGCGCACCTTTACGCTGTTCGCCGCCCGCCTCGACCCCGCTGACCGCCTGCGCCTGACGGAAACCACGCCGGCCGGCGACGATCGCGCCACCGACCTGCCCCTCGCCAACGCCGCCCTGACGCGCACGTACTGGCTCACCGATTCGGTGGGGCAGCCGCTGACCCGGCCCTGGGCGCATACCGGCGAGGCCCTCCGGGTGGCGTATTTCGGCCTCGAAATCCCGCTCACGCTGCTGCGCTACGGGGCTGATTTTCAGGCTGCGCTACCGCCGATGGCCGTGGACGTGGCCCTGGCGGCGGCGCCCACCATCCGGGTCATCGGCCAGCGTGAGGTGGCTGCCGGCGATACCTTTACGCTACGGGCGCCGGGCCTGTACGCACTGCGGACGGGCCCTACCAGCCCCCTCGACGCGCTGCTGGCCGAAGACGGCGGCTTCCCGGAAGTCCGTTCGGCGCCCGACCTGATCCGGCCGCTGCTTTACCTCACCACGCGCGACGAGCGGCAGAAATTGTACGACGCGCCCAATCCGAAAAAAGCGACCGACCGCTTCTGGCTCGATGCCGCCCAGGAAAATCAGGAGCAGGCGCGCCTGCTGATCCGGACGTACTACGGGCGGGTAGCGGAAGCTAACCGGCTGTATTCCTGCCATAAAGCGGGCTGGATGACCGACCGCGGGATGCTGCTCCTGGTCCTCGGCCCGCCCCCGCGCGTGGAACCGACCCCCGACGGCGAGGATTGGGTGTACCGCGACGTGGCCGAAGCCGGCGGCGCGCGGTTCCGTTTCCGCCGCCGCCCGGCCATCTTTGCCCCTGATCAATACGAACTCATCCGCGACCGGGGCCACGAACGGGTCTGGTACGCGGCAACTGCCTTATGGAGAAAAGGAACCCTCGTGACGGCCGTCCGCTGAACAGCGGCGCGCCGCGCCCCCCCTACCGCCCCGGCCAGGGCCAGTCCTCGCGCTTCGGTCCGCGTACGCCCGGCGGCGCGGGCGGGCCCGGTGCGTCCGGCAGCGCGCCGTACCGGCCGCAAAATGCGCGTCCCCAGAACTCGGGCGGGCGCTTCAGCCGCGAGCAGGAAGACGAAGCCGATGCCCTGGCCCGCGAGGACACCGAGCGCGGGCGCAGCACCAGCGGCCGGGAAGCGTTCAGCGGCCCGCGTCACCGCGATGCGGACGGCGAGCGCGACGCTTACCGGGAACGGGCACGGCCGCGCTTCGCCGTCGGCGACAACGACCGTAACCCGGGCGGCGCCCGCGAGTCCGACGATAAGCCGCGCTACGGCAAGCCCGGCGGACGGTTCAGCGGTGGAGAAGGCGGCAATAAGTTCGGCGGTGGCCCCGGTGGCAACAGCGGCGGCTACCAGAACGGCGGCTACAACCGCGACTTCGGCCCGCGCAAGCCGCGTCCGGCGGCGCCTTCCAAGGAAGAAATCATTTTCGGCACCCGGCCCGTGCAGGAAGCCCTGCTGGCCGGCCGGGCGCTGGAGCGGGTTTTCGTGCAGCGTGGGCTGAAATCGCCGTTGGGCGCGGAAGTGCTGGAAGCGGCCAAAAACCTGCACGTACCGGTGCAGGAAGTGCCGTTGGAAAAGCTCAACTCCTTGACGCAGAAGCAGCATCAGGGCGTGGTGGCTTTTCTGCCGGTGCTGGAATACGCGCCCCTGGACGAGATCGTGCGGAAGGCGTTTGAATCGGGCCGTACGCCGCTGATCGTGCTACTCGACCGCGTGACCGATGTGCGCAACTTCGGCTCCATCGCCCGCGCCGCTGAGTGCCTGGGTGCTGACGCCCTGCTGATTCCGACGCGCGGCGCCGCCCAGATCAACGGCGACGCCGTCAAAACGTCGGCCGGGGCGCTGAACCGCCTGCCGGTCTGCCGCGAGCCGAACCTGAAGGAAAGCCTGACCTACCTGCGCGCCGCCGGCCTGCGGGTGGTGTCCTGCACGGAAAAGGCTGACGCCGAAATCGGCCAGGCCAATTCGCCCGATCTCAGCGGGCCCCTCGTGCTGATCCTGGGTTCCGAAGAGGACGGCATCTCGCCGGAATACCTGCGCCTGAGCGACGAACAGGTGAAAATTCCGCTCTTGGGTCACATCAACTCCCTGAACGTGAGTGTGGCAGCTGGCGTAATGCTGTACGAAGTGCAGCGCCAGCGGAGAAGTTAATTACGAATTACGAATTACTAATTACGAATCCGTAGTTAGTAATTCGTAATTCGTAATTTGTAATTCGTAATTCGTAATTAAAAAAATGCCTTCCCTCCTCGACCTTCCCGAAGTCCGCGCCTTTGGCAACTTGGAACTGCTGGCCCGCCAGTTGGTGGAGGGCTTCATCACGGGCCTGCACCAGTCGCCGTACCACGGGTTTTCGGTGGAGTTCTCGGAGCATCGGCTCTACAATGCCGGCGAAAGCACCCGCCACCTCGACTGGAAGGTTTTTGCCCGGACCGACAAGCTATTCGTCAAGCGTTATGAGGAGGAAACGAATCTGCGCTGCCACCTGCTGCTGGACGTGTCGCCGTCGATGTATTACCCCACCGAGGCGGGGCCGCATCAGCACGGGAAGCTTAAATTCAGCCTGTTGAGTGCGGCGGCGCTCACCACGTTGCTGCACCGCCAGCGCGACGCCGTGGGGCTGGTCACGTTCGCCGATTCGGTAGAGATTCAGACGCCCGTGCGTGCTACTTCGCAGCATCGCCACACGCTGCTGCTGCAAATGCAGCACCTGCTCGAACGCCCCGTGCCCGCCGCCGGACGCCAGACCGATGTGGCCAAGGTGATTCACCAGATCGCCCAGCAGATTCCGAAGCGCTCGTTGGTAGTCATCTTCTCGGATATGCTCTCGCGCACCGACAACCCCGACGAGCTTTTCGCGGCGCTCCAGCATCTGCGTCACCAGCAGCACGAGGTGCTGCTTTTTCACGTCCTGGACGCCGAAACCGAGGAAGCCTTCGACTTCGCCGACCGCCCCTACGTGTTCGTGGATGCCGAAACCGGTGCCGAAGTCCGCTTACAGCCGCAACAGATTCGGGCCCAGTACCGCACCGCGATGGCCGAGTTCAAGCAGGAACTGGCCCTGCGCTGCGGGCAGTACAAAGTGGATTTCGTGCCGGTCGATATCCGCGAGCCGTTCGAGAAAGTGCTGTATGCGTGGCTGGTGAAGCGGGGGAAGATGTAACCGCGGGGCTTGGCCGCATCAGGTGGTGAGGTGGTGAGGTGGCAGTAATACAGATATTTGGTCGTTTAAACCACCCCGCAACCACACCACCTCACTACCCACACCACCCGCACCACCTACTTCAACCGGTCCGGGTTATTAGTCACGAACGAATCCCAGGAGCCTTGCCCGCGCTTGCCGCTGGCTTTTTTGGCCGTCTGCTGACTGGCTTTTGCGCGTTGGGCCGGCCCCTGCGCGAAGTGGTGGCATAGCGCGACGGCCAGCGCGTCGGTGGCGTCGAGAAGCTTCGTAGGATCGGCTTCGAGCTTCAGAATCTGTCCCAGCATCATCGCTACCTGTTCTTTGGTGGCCTGACCGTTGCCGGTCACGGCCTGCTTGACTTTTGCGGGGGCGTATTCCACGTAGGAAATCTGCCGGGCCAGGGCCGCTGCGATGGCCACGCCCTGCGCCCGGCCCAGCTTCAGCATACTCTGCACATTGACGCCGTAGAAAGGCGCTTCGATGGCCAGCTCATCGGGCAGCCAGTGTTCGATCAGGCGCGTCACTTCCCGGAAAATGTACTCCAGCTTCAGGGCGTGGTTGGTGAGCTTTTTATTTTTGCCCAGGTTCAGCACGTCGTAAGCCAGTACCTTTACCTGCTGCCCGCGCACCTCGATGATGGCGTAGCCCATCACATTGGTACCGGGGTCGATGCCCATAATCAGCTTTTCGTGCTCGTGCAGTCCGGCGCCCGCGTTCATCATCTTCTTCAAAAGTACGCCCTTAAACCGGGGGCGGCCGGGCGGCGCGCCGCCATAATGGCGGTGAAAGGACTGATTCTGACGCTCACGTTAGCCGCGCTTTACGACGCCGTGCTCAACGCCCCGGCCGTGGGGGCTGCCTGGCGCAGCCTGCTGGCCCGCACCCTCACCGACGGCCCCGCCCGCTGGTGCCTGCTGGCTGCCGCCGCGCTGGTGCCCGTAAACTGGGGTCTGGAAACGCTCAAGTGGCGCCTGCTGGCCCGCCGCGTCGAGCCGCTGACCGTAGGGGCCGCCGCCCGCGCCGTGCTGCTGGGGCTGACCCTGGGCTTCAGCACTCCCAACCGGATGGGCGACTATGCCGCCCGGATGCTGCTGCTGCGCCCCGGCCGGCGGCGTGCCGAAGCCATTGGCGCCAACTTTCTGGGGCGTTACGCGCAACTGGTCGTCACTACGTTAGCCGGTTCGGCGGGCGCGGGATTCTTCCTGATCGGCTACCATCTGGCGGCGTGGCCGCTGGTGGGCGCGGGCATTGCCGTGGGCTTGCTGGCCGTGAACGCGGCCCTGCTGGCCGGGCTGTTCGGTGCGGGCGCGCTCGTGCGCCTGCTGACGGTCGCGCCCGGCCTGCCCCGGTGGGCGCGGCGCGGGTTGCGTTTCGGGCGGGCGTTGGGGGCCTACTCGCCGCGCGAGATCGGGGCCGTGCTGGCGTGGTCGGGGGCGCGTTACGTGGTCTTTGCCAGTCAGTTCGGCTTGCTGCTGGCGGCATTTGGCGTGGCCGTGCCGGTGGGTCTGGGGGCACTGGCCGTGGCAGGCACGTTTCTGCTGAAATCGCTGGTGCCCAGCCTGAGCGCCCTGACCGATATCGGCACCCGCGAGCTGAGTGCCGTGCATTTTTTCGGTCTGCTGGGCGCGCCCGCGCTGCCGGTGCTGTCGGCCAGTCTGTGCTTGTGGTTGCTCAACATTGCCGCGCCCAGTGCGCTGGGGCTGTTGCTGGTGCCCCGCCTGCGGCTGCTGGCGGGCCGTGCTACCGTCGGCCACCGTCCGCGCGGCCGGGTGTCGAAAGCCGCTGCGGCGCCCGCGGTGCCCGCCCCTGGTCAGCCGCACCTGCGCGCCTGATGCCGTTGTTGCTGAGTGCTTTGCCCTGGGTGCTGCCCGCGGCTATCTTGCTGCTCACCGGCTGGTATGTGCGGCTGCTGATCCGCTTCGGCAGGGCCTGGGCCACCATCAGCACTCCCGCAACCCATCAGCAAATCAGCCCATCAGCCCATCAGCCCATCAACTCCCGTTTCTCCATAATCATCGCCGCGCGCGATGAAGCCGCCCACCTGCCGGACCTCCTCGCCGATCTGGTCGCGCAGCAGTTCCCGATGGGTTCGTTCGAGGTGATCATTGCCGACGACCATTCCTCGGATGGTACCGCCGCCGTCGTCGAAGCGTTCGCCCCCACCGCGCCGATGCCGGTGCGGGTGGTGCGGCTAGCCGACCGGCCGAACGCCGGTCAGGGCAAAAAAGCCGCTCTGACGGTCGCCATTGGCGCGGCGCAGCAGCCGTGGCTGGCGTTCACCGATGCCGACTGCCGCGTCGGGCCGCACTGGCTGGCGGCGCTGGCCGAGGCGCTGGCCCACAACCCCGCCCTGGACCTGCTGAGTGGCCCCGTGGCGTTGTTGCCGGATGGCTCGGCGCTGGCCCGTTTGCAGGTGGTCGAATTCGCCGGACCCGTGGGCATCGGTGCCGCCACCCTGGCGTTGGGTCAGCCCACGATGTGCAACGGCGCCAATCTGGCCGTGCGCCGAGCGGCCTGGGAAGCCGTGGGCGGTTACGCTGGGCACCGTCACGTGGCCAGTGGCGACGATGAGTTTCTGCTCCACGCCCTTTGGGCACGGCGCCCCGGCTGCGCGGCGTTCGTTAAGGATGCCCGCGCGACGGTGCGCACCGCCGCCGCGCCCACGGTAGGTGCCTTCCTGCGGCAACGGGTACGGTGGGCCTCGAAATGGCGACACTACCAGCAACCGGGGGCGAAAGGACTGGCCTTAGGGGTCTTCGGGCTGAACCTGGGCTTGCTGCTGGGTGCTGGCTGCGGGGTAATATGGCCCGCCACGGCGCCGCTGGTGGCGGGTGCCTGGGCCGTGAAGCTGGCGGTGGACGCGTGGTTTCTGCGCCGCGTCCTGCGGCTGCTGGGCGAGACGCGCCATTTTTTTCTGGCCGTGCTGGCCTGGCAGGCATTGTATGTACCGTACGTCGTCTTCGTGGGTCTGCGCGCCCAGACTGGCGCGTACCGCTGGAAGGGCCGTCGGGTAGCGTTAGGGGCCACGAACCCAACTTAGTGCAGGGTTGATGGTTAGGGTGCGCTGGAGCACCTGCCGGGGTGTTTGCTGGCTCCCTTTTCGTCCAAATCCCGTCTTTGCTTGCCGTGTCCGACCTCGAATTCGATATCATCGACGAGCTGTACTTCGTCACCTCCTGGCGCGAGCTGACCGCCGCCCTGGGCCTGGCTTCTGACAACCCCGACCTGCGCGTGGCCGTCGAAGGGCTGGTGCAGCGCGGCTTCCTGCGCAGCTATTTTCCCGACCCCGATTCGGAGTTTGCCTACCAGCCGATGCTGTTCGCGGCCCACTATCAGCAGATGCAGTACCTGGCCACGAAGGCGGGGCTGCTGGCGCACAACGAGCGGTAACCGTTGCGGGGGTAATCCAAAACGCAGAACGGGGCGCGACTGCGAAGTCGCGCCCCGTTCTATAATCAAGCGTCAATCCGGTCGAAAAAGACCTATTCCACCACCAGCCGCTGGGCCAGCGGCCCGCACCGGACGATATAAACGCCCGTCGGTACGCCGAGCAGCGTAATGGGCGCGGTCGTGGTGTGTAGGGAGCAGCAGGCGTCCTGCCTGCGCCGACCCGAGACTGGCCGAAACCCGCCCCGCCACTCGGCCTACCAAGCCGGC
>JANPLI010000038.1:0-22145 GCA_031426455.1 Hymenobacteraceae bacterium
TGGTGAGGTGGTGAGGTGGTAGAAAAGGAAACACCACCTCACCACCAACACCACCTCACCACCCCTACTTAAGCAAACTTCCGCTCAATCAGCTTGAGGAGTTTCTGAATATGCTCGTCCTTACCGGCCCAGTTGTGGGAACCGCGCATCGCGGGGCCGGTCACGTAGGCACGGGCCTGTTCGGCGGTGGGCAACGCATCGAGCGTTGTCAGCGCCGCTACGAAGCCCTCGCGGTCACCATCGAACAGTTCGTTGGTGAAGGCAAATCTCTGATTAATAGTGACGGCCTTCTGAAGCGATTCAACTTTCGCCGTCGTCTCCAGCTTTTCGGCCAGCCCCGGCGCTTCGTGAGAGCGCAGATGATCGTTGAGGTTCGTTTTTTCCGTCCGAAATTTCTCGTGCAGCGGCTGAGCGGGCGTGTCAGGTACAATGGAAGCCAGACGCCCCAGTCCGCCGCCAAGCGCCGGAGCGGGTGCTGAGACGGGTGGTGCTTTGGGCGTTTCCGCCGCTTTGGCCACTACCGGCACGGGCTTGGGCACCTCCACGGGAGCAGGCGGCACCACCGAAGGCGCCGCGGGAGCGGCTGACGCAGGAGCGGCAACCGGCGGCGTAACCACGGGCGGTGTAACGGGGGGAGCTGGCGCAACGGGCGGCGTTTTGGCGACCGGAACCGCCACCGGTTCCGGCGGGCGCACCGGCTCCGGGGCAGTCGGCCGGGGCGGCGTAACAGGCGGCGGCGGGGTAATCGCAGCCGCTACCGGCGTAGATGCGGCCACCGGGGCGGCAGCTCCTACTGACTCCTGCAGGTCCGTCAATTTGACTGATTCACAGGCATTCAGCTCCGCCAACAGAGCCTCAGGCGAAGCGGCGTCTTTATAATGAGAGGTCAGGTGCAGCGCCAGGCGCTTACGCAGCGCGGCACGGTCCAGCGGAGCGCCGTGCAGGCTATCGATGAATTCCTCGAAAAGCGGCTGATTGACACCTACGTATTTCAGGTTGGCGCGCAGCGCTTCCGGGGTCACCGTGGCCGTATCGTCGGCGGGGCCGAACCGACGCTCGAACGTATCGGCTGGCGCGAAAACCAAGCCCAACACATCTTCGGCGGCGCGTTGCAGAAGCGGTTCCAACGCCGCGCGCTCCACCCGGATATGCCGCGAGAGCGTGTTGAGCAGCGCCGTGAGGGCCGTCTGCACGGCTTCTGCACCGTAATCGAAGTACGGCGAGCGCAGCCGGGCGGCTTCAGCCTGCCATTGGCCGGCAATGCCGTGCAGCACCAGCAGGTTCAGCGGCCGCACGGGCGTAAGGGAAAGCAGCGCCGCACCTTCGACGGCGGGCGTGGTGGCGTAAGCGGTGTCGCACACGCGGCGCGCCAGCCGGGCGGCGTAGGCTGCTATCCGGGCGGGCGTAACTTTGTCGTCCATTGAAAAAAAAATGCTTCGGAAACCGGGGCAAGCTACAACCGAATGCCCATCCTGACCGTCGAAAACCTCGTTCCCGTCGCCCATATCACGGCCCTGCCGGGCCAGACGCTGCTCGCCTCTATCCAGGCAAGCGGCCTCGACTGGCGCCATAACTGCGGCGGCAAGGGGCGCTGCACCACTTGCCGCATCCGCCTGTCGGGCGGCGCCGAGTGGCTTGGTCCGCTGACCGAACCAGAAGAAAAGTTTCGCACCGAAGGCCGTCTGGAAGAAAACGACCGCCTCTGCTGCCAGGCCATTCCCGCTGAAAACGCCACCGCCGATGCCCTGCTGACCGGTATCGTGCCACCCAATGGCCGGTTGCCGCAACACACGTACGCGGACTGAGCTTTTTGTTGACTGAGTGACTGAATGGGACTGAGTGACTGAGTGGACTAAGTGACTGCGTATGATACGATCAATCAACCCGCCCAGAATCACCCAATCAATCATTCAATCGATCCCTGCATAAGTTTTGTCGTTGTTTCTGGAGCCTCGCCTGACGTTGCGCCCCACCCCGGAAGGGATGGACGGCCACACCCCACCCCTGCCGCCGCGCCGGGGTTGGCTGGAAGTGGTGTGCGGCTCGATGTTTTCGGGCAAAACCGAGGAGCTGATCCGCCGCCTGACGCGCGCGCGCATCGCCCGGCAGCGGGTGGAAATCTTCAAGCCGGCCCTGGACACGCGCTACTCGACCGACGACGTGGTGTCGCATAACCAAAATGCCATTCGCTCGACGCCGATCCAGTTTGCTTCGGACCTGCTGCTGCTCGGCGCCAACTGCGACGTGGTAGGCATCGACGAAGCGCAGTTTCTGGACTCGGCGCTGCCCGATGTTTGCAACCAACTGGCCGACCGGGGCATCCGCGTGATTTGCGCGGGGCTGGATATGGATTTCGCCGGGCGCCCGTTCGGCCCAATGCCCGCGTTGCTGGCGGTGGCCGAATACGTCACGAAAGTGCACGCCGTGTGCGTGCGTTGCGGCGACCCCGCCGCCTATTCCTACCGCCACAGCGCCGCTGCCCAGCAGGTTTTGCTCGGCGAAACCGATTCCTATGAAGCCCGCTGCCGCGCCTGCTACCTGGAAGGCCGCGCCGGCCGGTGACAACAACACCAACGGAAAGGACCCGTCTGCCGGCAATTTTCCGTACACTCGCCACGTTGCAACGGCGCCCGCCTTCCGCCGAACGATTTCGGCCCCACCTTCTGCCAAATCTGGTGTTCCATAAAATGCTGCACGTTGCTTTTAATGCCCTCGCGCGGTCGTCGTGGGGCTTGCTGCTTCTGCTGAGTTTGCTGATGCTACCGGCCGTCGTTCGGCCAGCACGGGCGCAGGCCCCCATCGGGCGGTGGCAGTTGCACGTGCCTACTACCAGCGCCATCACCCTGACCCGGCAGGGCGAAGTGGTTTATTCCGCTGGTTATACCGGCTTTGTCCGCTACGACCCAACCGACGGCAGCATCCGGACACTTTCGCGGCAGGACGGCTTTTCCGGCGATAATGTAGCTGCCCTGACTACTGCCAGCACCACCGGGGAACTCGTCATCGCCTACGACGACGCCAACCTCGATCTGCTGGCCGCCGACGGCCGCACGATTCGCAATCTCGACGATATCAAGCGTAAAACCATTACCGGTACCAAGCGCATCAATAGTATCCAAGTGGCAGGTAACCTGGCGTACCTGGCCACTACGTTCGGGATCGTGGTCATCGACCTGGCCCGCCTGGAAGTGCGCGATACCTACGCCAACCTCGGCGCCACCGGCGAAGTAATCAACATATACAGTACAGCTCAGCTGGGCGACCTGCTGTTTGCCGCCACATCGCAGGGGCTGCTGATGGGCGATCGCCGCACCAACCTGCTCGATTTCAACAACTGGCGCCGGACACCGCTGGCCGCGCCCCGGTCGCTGGCCGTTCTCGACGGGGCCGTGTATTTGCTCGACGACGGCGCCGGCCTGCGCCGCTACACCAACGGTTCGTGGCCGGTAGTACTGCCGGTCAGCGAAACCATCGTGCCCCAAAGCCTGACCGCCACTCCGGACGGCCAACTGACCATCGCCCGGCGCAATGGGTTCAGCACCTACGTGCCCGCTACGGCCACCGCGACCGACTATTTTTTTCCGGACGTAGTAGATTATCTCTGGCAGGTGATCCGAGGCACCGACAATACCTTTCTGCTGGCAGCCCCCAACCGGGGTTTGTTCCGGTTAGCCGCCGACGGCACCCCGCCGCAATTGCTGGCCGCGAATGGGCCAGTGGCCAATGTCTCGTGGGCCACGCTGCCAGTCGGCGCCGATACGTGGGCAGTAGCTGGGGGCTACTCCGTTAATGGGGGAGAAGGAACGGGGTTACGGGTCGGTTTTTCGCGCCTACACGAAGGTCGTTGGGAAAACTTCAGCGCCCAGACGCTGCCACAGGCCGGGCAATACCCGGCTGGCTTCGACATCGACCAGAGCGGCCTGGCTTACAACCCCGTCAACGGCAAGCTTTATATTGGCTCCTACGGCAATGGGCTGCTCGAATGGACTGGCCCCGGCGACTGGCGCCGCTTCGACGCCTCCAATTCGCCGCTCATCACGTCTATTCCCGGCGACCCTGGTTACACGCGGGTGCCTGGCGTGGCCGTAGATGCCGCGGGCATCGTTTGGGTAGTCAATTACCACCCGGAACCCAATTTAAACGGGACGCCCGGCTTGTTTTCGTTTAATCCCACGACCGGCGTCTGGGCACCGCACCTGGCGGGCGTGGCCGACCCCTGGAACCGCGCCCGCATCGTGATCGACGATAACGGCTACAAATGGCTGTCGCCACCCCAACTGCGCGGCGCCAACCTGCTGGTGTACGACGACGTGAGCGGCCACTCGCGCCTGCTAACCGGGACTTCTACCGACGGTGCCCTGCTCGATAATGGCGCCGTGACCGCGCTGGCCAAGGACCGAAAAGGCGATATCTGGATCGGCACCACCAAAGGCATGCAGGTTATTTATAACCCTGGCAGCGTGTTGCAGGGGTTTCCGAATTACGGGCCCGTGGCAACTGCCCAACCGATCATCGACCGGCGCCCGCTGCTCGATGGGCAAACCGTAACCGCCATTGCCATCGATGGTGGAAATCGTAAATGGGTGGGTACCAACGACGGCCTGTGGCTTTTTGGGCCAGACGGCGACGTGCTGGTGGCCAACTTCACCACCGCCAATTCGCCGCTGCCGACGAATAAAATTCTGAGCCTGTCCGTCAATGGCGTGACCGGCGACGTGTTCGTGGGCACCGACCGGGGCCTGATCGCCTACCGGGGGGGCGCCACCGACGCCTCGGAAACCGAAGCGCCAACCTGCGCAAAAGTGTTTCCGAATCCCGTACCCCGCCAGTTCAGCGGCCAGGTGGCCCTCGACAACCTGGCGCCGAACGCGCAGGTCAAAATCACCGATGTAGCCGGAATGCTCGTCTATCAGACCACCGCCAACGGGGGCCGCGCCGTCTGGAATGCGCGCGACTACAACGGCCGCCGCGTCCGGACGGGCATCTACCTCGCCTACACCTCCGACGTGGACGGCGGCAACACCTGCGTCAGTAAAATCGCCGTACTAGGCGAGTAACTTCAATGAACAATGAACAATGACCAATGATCAATTAAAAATGAGTAATTGTTAATTGATCATTGGTCATTGAGTTCCGCTGCGAAGAGTGCTTCGATCTGGCCCTCGGCCATTACTACTAAGGTGCGCTGGCCGCTGGGTGTGGCGGTGGGCGTCTGGCAGGCGAAAAGCCGATCTACGAGGGCGCTCATCTCGGCTGTGCTGAGCTTTTGGGTGTAGCGGGCGGCGGCGCGGCGGGCTACGGCGCGGGCTACCTGCTCGCGGGCGGCGAGGCGCACGTCGGTGGTGGAACGGCCCGCCCGCACCTGTTCCAACACACCATCGAGCAGTATTTGCACGTCGGCGGCGGGCACGTCGGCGGGCACCGCTTCGGCCACCAGCGCGCGCGGGCCGAGGGTGCGGAGCCGGAACCCGAGGTGTTCCAGCTCCGGCAGTAATTCTTCGATCAGGGCAAAGTCGGCGGCCGGAAACTGGAGCGCCTGCGGAAAAAGCAGCGTCTGGGCCGGGCGGGGGGCATCAGCGGCGCCGCGCCCGTAGTCTTCGTACAGAATCCGCTCGCGGGCCGCCTGCTGATCGATCATCATCAGCCCGGAGCGCACGGCGACTACCACGTACCGCTGATGCAGTTGCAAGGGCTTGGGCGACAGACTATCCAGCCCGCTCGCCGCCGGGGCTGACGGTTGCGAACCGAAGAACGTGGCAGCCGGCGCAGCAGGCGCCAGAGGGTCTGAAGCCACCACCGGCACTTCCGCCGAAGGAAAAGCGGCAGCAGCAGTTACGCCTACCGGAGTATCGAACGAGCTGGTGGGCCACGCCATTGGTTCGGCAGGCACCGCGGCTGGCCCGAAAGCCGATGACGGCCCCGAAGCAGCGGACGTTTCGCGACGGACGCGCTCCGGCCCGGCTTTACCGTGGGCCCGATTAACTGAAGCTCCCGGGCTGGCTGGTGGCGGCATTACCCCCGCGCCGGACATTTCCCCACCGCTGCCACCCATTACCTGCCGGAAAGGCGCGAAATTTACGTCGCCTTCAAAATCGAGCGTCGGCGCCAGATTATACAGGCCCAACGCCCGGCGCACGGCCGCACAGACAATCGCGTACACCGTTTTCTCATCGGCGAATTTGATTTCGGTTTTCGTGGGGTGCACGTTGATATCGATCTCACGCGGGTCAATCGCCAGAAAAAGCACATAGAACGGGTGCGCGTCCTTCGCCAGCAGCCCCTCGTAAGCCGTCAGCACGGCGTGGTTCAGATAGGCCGAACGGATAAACCGACCATTGACGAAGAAAAACTGGTCGCCCCGCGCGCGGCGGGCGCCTTCGGGCTTGCCCACGTAGCCCGTCACCTGCACGCTCGGCGTGTCTTCATCGCAGGCGGCCAGGTGGCTCTTGTAGCCGGCCCCCAGCAGCCCCACGATGCGTTGCGCCAGGTTGGCGGGCGGCAGGTTGAAGACTTCCAACTCGTTCTGATGCAGCGAAAACGCCAGTTGCGGATTGGCCAGGGCCACCCGCTGGAACTCGTCCAGAATATGCCGCATCTCCACGGCATTCGACTTCAGAAAGGCCCGCCGCGCCGGCACATTATAGAACAGGTCGCGTACCGTGATGGAAGTGCCGGCCGGCGCCGCGCACGGCTCCTGACTGACCACGCGCGAGTTCTCGATCACGAGTCGGGTGCCCGTATCGGCATCCGTGAGGCAGGTTTTCAGCTCCACCCGCGCCACGGCCGCAATCGAGGCCAGGGCCTCGCCCCGAAAGCCGAACGTGCGGATCGTAAACAGGTCTTCGGTCTGGCGAATCTTGCTCGTCGCGTGGCGTTCCAGGCTCAGGCGGGCGTCGGTTTCGCTCATTCCGCAGCCGTCGTCGATGACCTGAATCAGCGTCCGGCCAGCATCACGCACCAGCAGGCGCAGCGTGGTCCCCCCCGCGTCCACGGCATTTTCGAGCAGTTCCTTCACCACCGAAGCCGGCCGCTGCACCACTTCACCGGCAGCAATCTGGTTCGCCAGGTGTTCGGGCAACAGGCGAATGATATCCATAGGAGCAGGGGGCGGATGTCCGCCTGAAGAAGCGTAGGACCGGACGATTGTTTGTCCGGCGAAAGAATAGAAGCGGCCGAAGAAACGCCTAAAAAAAGCTACCCAAAACCGAAACTAACGGGGCGAATATCCATCCGCCCGGACGTTTGGCAGCGAATTCGCCGTAATTTTGCCCAACGGCCGCAACGGTGGCCCTTTCAGGTGCGTTGGCACCGAAACGCCCCGTGCGCCCCGGCGCGTTCGGGCGGCGAAAATCAATTCTTGGGCTGCTGGCGGCGTTTTTGCGCCCGCTGCTGCCCGCTGCAAACTTACGGTAGCGCCGCCGGGGCGATGGATTTTTTGCGAGTCACTCCTACATCTGCTTCTTCTGACGGCTCTGCCCGGCGCTTCTGGCGCTGGCCGGCCCTGGGGGCTATTGTGGGCGTACTGGCAGCTCTGGCGATGCTCGTACCCTCGTCGCGCTCGGCCACGCCGCGCCCGCCGCTGCTGCCCGAAACGCAGTGGGTCGATTCGGTGTACGCCTCGCTTACGCCCGATCAGCTTCTGGGCCAGCTCTTTATGGTGGCGGCGTTCTCGAACAAGGACGCTGCGCACGTGAAGCAGATCGACGACCTCGTGCGGCGTTATAACATTGGCGGTCTGATTTTTATGCAGGGCGGCCCCTATCGCCAAGGCGTCCTGACGAACCGCTTTCAGGCGGAAGCCCAAACGCCGCTCCTGATTTCGATGGACGCCGAGTGGGGCCTGGATATGCGCCTCGATTCGAGCCTGCACTTCGCTCGCCAGATGACGCTGGGCGCGATTCAGGACGAACAGACGATTTACCGGATGGGCCGCGAAATCGCCCTCCGGATGAAGCAGCTGGGGGTCCACATCTCGTTTTCGCCGGACGTCGATGTGAACGTCAATCCGCTGAATCCGGTCATTGGCAACCGGGCCTTCGGGGAAGACAAAGAGGAAGTGGCCCGCCGGGCAGTGGCCTACCTGAAGGGCTTGCAGGACCACGGGATCATCGCGGTGGCGAAGCATTTTCCGGGGCACGGCGACACGGATACGGATTCGCACCTGTCGCTGCCGGTCGTTACGCACACCGCTGCGCAGCTTCGCGACGTGGACCTCTACCCCTTCCGCCGCACCATCGAGGCGGGTGTGATGGGCGTGATGGCGGCGCACCTCTACGTACCGTCGCTGGATACTACCCGCAACCGGGCGTCCACGCTGTCGCCGCCCATCATCACCGACCTGCTGCGCACCGAGTTGGGCTTCGACGGCTTGATTTTCACCGACGCCCTGAATATGAAGGGAGTAGCGAAGTACTACAAACCCGGTGAAGTGGACGCTCTGGCGCTGCGCGCCGGCAACGACGTGCTGCTTTTTTCCGAAGACGTGCCGACGGCGCTCGCTCGCATCAAAGCGGATCTGAAGGCGGGGTTGGTCGATTCGAACGACGTTTTCAACCGCGTCCGTAAGATTTTGCGGGCCAAATACTGGGTAGGGCTGAATCAGAAGCCCGTGGTGGACCTGAAAAACTTCCGCGCCACGACGCCGGAGCGCCCGGAAGCGCTGGTGGTGGTGCAAGATCTCTACGAAAACGCCACCACGGTGGTGCGCAACACCCAGAGCCTGTTGCCATTGCGCAACCTCGACACGCTCCGGATTGCGTCGGTGGTCATCGGCCAAAAGGCCGACAACGAGTTTCAGCGGACCCTGGCGCACTACGCGCCCGTGGCCACGTTTCAGGTGCCCGACCGCTACGCCCCCGACTCCACGTTTGCCCGGCTGATGCCGGAATTGCGGGCCTTCAACGTGGTCATCGTCTCGTACCACGGGATGAACAACACGCCCGCCGCCCACAATTTCGGCCTCGGCGATGCCGCGCTGGGCTTCCTGATGCGCCTGCGCCTCGACAACCCCGGCCAGCGCCAAATTGCTGTACCGATGGGTAACCCCTACGCGCTCAAGAGCTTCGCCGACCAGCGGTGGCTCGTTTGCGGCTACGAAGACAATGCCGTGAGCCAGCGCGTGGTGCCGCAGGTCATTTTCGGTGCCCTGCCCGCGCTAGGAGTGTTACCTGTCACCGTCACGCCGCAACTGAAACGCGGCACCGGCGCCCGCCTGCCCGCGCTGGGGCGGCTGCGGTTCGGCCCGCCCGAAAGCGTCGGCCTGGATTCGCGCATCCTCGGTCAGCTCGACAACGTGGCCCTCGAAGCCATTGCCTACGCCGCCACGCCCGGCTGCCAGGTGCTGGTGGCCAAAGACGGGGTGGTGGTCTGGGAAAAAGGCTACGGCCGCTTAGGCTACGATGCCCGTCTGCCGCGCGTGACGCCGACGACGGTGTACGATCTGGCGTCCGTAACCAAAGTAGCCGCCACGCTGCAAGCCGTGATGTGGCTCAAGGATCAGGGCCGGTTGAAGCTCGACGAGTCGCTGGGCACTTACCTGCCGGAACTCAAAGGCACCGACAAAGCGGCGCTGGTCATCCGTGATGTACTGCTGCACCAGGCCGGGCTGCCCGCGTTCCTGCCCTACTGGGAGCGCACGATGAAAGGCCGCAAGCTGAACCCACACTGGTACCGGACGGTGGCGTCGGACTCGTTTCCGAGTCAGGTGGCCGACTCCCTTTTCGCGCGCCGCAGCCTCCAGGATTCGGTCTGGCGCTGGACCCTGCGGGCGCCGCTGAAACCGCGCGTGGTGGGCAAACCCGCTTACGTGTATTCGGACCTGGACTTCTATATCCTGCGCCGCCTCGCCGAAAAGCTGCTCGAACAACCGCTGGACGAGTTTCTGGAGCAGAATTTCTACGCTCCGCTTGGGCTACCCTCGCTCTGCTATAACCCCTTGCAGCGCGGGTTGCTGCACACCAGCATTGCCCCCACGGAAAACGATACCACGTTCCGGCACCGGCTCGTCTGGGGCACCGTCCACGATCAGGGCGCGGCGCTGCTGGGGGGCGTAGCGGGCCACGCAGGCTTATTTGGCACCGCCGGCGATCTGGCGACGCTCCTGCAGATGAACCTGCAAAACGGCGTTTACGGCGGGCAGCGCTACTTCCGTACCCCCGTAGTGGCCGAATTCGCGCGCGGCGGCGACGCGGCCATCTCGCGCCGGGGCCTGGGCTGGGACCGCGCCGACCCCGACCATGGCGGCGGCGGTGCCTCCGGGCTGGCCCCGGCCCGCACCTACGGCCACACGGGTTTCACGGGCACCTGCGCGTGGGTTGACCCGGTGAATAAGCTCGTGTTCATCTTCCTCTCGAACCGGGTCTTCCCGGACGCGGCCAACCCCAAACTCGTGCAGTACAACATCCGGACGCGGATGCAGGACGTGGTGTACCGGGCCATTAAGCCCGCGACGTGACGACCGCCGGCTAAACCAGGTCGTCCTGCAGGGCTTCTTCAGATAGTCCCGTCACCTGGCTCATGACGGTATCGGCAATGCCTTACTGCCGCAGCGCGCGCGCAACGGCGCGTTTGGTTTCGGCTTCGCCCTCTGCTTTACTCTCCGCCAAGCCAATCGCTCGGCCCTCCCGTCGGGCAGCGGCTAAAAGCGTCCGGTGCGTGGAAACAATATCCCAATAGTGGTCGTAGCCCCGAAGCTCCGCACGGGTATAAGCTGATTCGCAAAAGGGCTCCTCAACCGGCACCCGGTTTTCGGGTTGCTGAATCAACTCCAGAAATTGCGGCGGTACATCCTCCGGCTGCGTACTGAGTTCGCTCAGGAAGCGCTGCCAAAGAGCTTGAACGCGCTCATCGTGCCTTGCGGGGTCTGGTTGGGGCATTTTCGAAGATGTTCTCCCCAAAAATACGCCCGGCGCCGGTCGCCGCCGATACGGCCGTGAACTTTCCGCGCCGCGCAGCCGCACTTTTGCGGCGGCATCACGGCCCGAACGCACAATTTTTTGTTTAGCGCAACGTCAGGCTTTTTACCCTGCCTCTTCGGCTTCACGGCTCGTCTTTTTCGCCAATGAAAATCGGAATCGTTTGTTACCCCACCTTTGGCGGCTCCGGCGTGGTAGCCACGGAGTTGGGCAAAGCCCTGGCCCTACGCGGGCATCAGGTGCATTTCATCACCTACTCGCAACCGGCGCGGCTTAACTTCTTCACCGAGAACCTCTTCTACCACGAGGTGTACGTGCCCACGTACCCGCTCTTTCAGTACCCGCCCTACGAGCTGGCGCTGGCCAGTAAGATGGTGGACATCGTACTGAACCAGGGCCTCGACGTGCTGCACGTCCATTATGCCATTCCGCACGCCTCGGCGGCGTTTATGGCCAAACAGATTCTGCTCACCAAGGGCGTCCGGATTCCGGTCATCACCACGCTCCACGGCACCGATATCACGCTCGTGGGCAAAGACCCGAGCTACGAGCCGGTCGTGACGTTTTCGATCAACCAGTCGGACGGCGTAACGTCAGTTTCCGCTGATCTGCGCGACGAAACGTACCGCTATTTCCCCATCGAGCGGGAAATAGAAGTCATTCCCAACTTTATCAATCTCGAACGCTTCCGGCGCCAGAATAAAGACCATTTCCGCGCCGCCATCGCGCCCGGCGGCGAGAAGCTGGTGGTCCACGCCTCCAACTTCCGCTCCGTGAAGCGGGTCCAGGACGTGGTGCAGATTTTCGCCCGCATCCGGGCCGAAATTCCGGCCAAACTGCTGCTCGTCGGCGACGGCCCCGACCGCCCGCAGATGGAGCGCCTGGCCCGCGACCTGAACGTGTGCGACGATGTGCGCTTCCTGGGCAAGCTCGAAGCGGTAGAAGAAGTCCTGTCGGTCAGCGACTTATTTCTGCTTCCGTCCGAAAAGGAGAGCTTCGGCCTGGCCGCCCTCGAAGCAATGGCCTGCGAAGTGCCGGTCGTCTCGACCAACGCGGGCGGCATTCCGGAACTGAACCTGGACGGGGTGACCGGCTTCACCTCGGCCGTCGGCGATGTAGAAAAAATGGCCGCCGATTCGCTGACCGTACTGGCCGACGCTAACCTGCCCCGCTTCCGCGCCGCCGCCCTGGCCCGCGCCGAGGAGTTCGCCGTCGAGCTGATCGTGCCCCAGTACGAAGCCTGTTACGAAGCCGCCATGGCCAGCGCCCTGGCGCGCGTTTAGAAGACCTCCAGCAGTTCGTGCTTGAGGCGGGCCAGGGCGGGCGCCGTGGGGTCCACTTCCTGCTCGATGATGTGTTCGAGGATGCGCTTGGCCAGGTCGGTGCCGCGCGCCTGGGGCGGCAGTTCGTGGAACGAGCGGTTCACCAGCGTCACCACGGTTTCGCGGGCACTTTTGACGGCCTGCCACACTTCGCCGGTCATATAAACCTGCTGCGAGACGTTGTGATTGTACTCGTTACGAATCTCCGTCAGCAGCACCCGCTGGTACTCGCCGGCCGTCAGATTCGTGCTGCTGACGCGCACCAGCAGGTTGGAGGGCGTGATGCGCTCCAGAAAAAGGCAGATGCGTTCATAAGCCTGAAGGCGGATAGGCAGCACCGTTTCGGTGTTTTTCATCCGCATTTCCAGCAGGCGGCGCCGGTGGTCGCGGGCCATAAACTGGCGCACCACGAGCAGCATCCCCCCGCCAACGGCCAGCGTGGGAATCAGAACGAGCAGCAGGGTCAGAAAGTCGGGGGTCGTCATCAGCAACAGAACGGGAAGGAAAACAAATGTAGGCCGACGCGCTGCCTCGGGCCGTCCGGCCAGCCCCGGCGGAGCGGCTCATCCAACCGTCCAACGCTGAAAACGGGCCGCTGGCCGAAAAACGACGGCCGCCGGTCGCCCAAAAGTGGCGGGGCCGAATCAAAGCGTTTACTGGGCTGTTACACGTCCGGCCCTGCGATGGCGCTTGGCACGTTCCGAAGCTAGCCGGCGCCGGTATCCCGCCTTGGCACCTACTTTTGCGCTTCGTTTCCGCAAATCGCCACGTAAAACCTAGCCGTTCCGACCGCACTTTTCCTCTGCTTTCGTTCACCTGATGGCAACTGCAACGCTTGAAGCCGCTCCGGCCCTGACCGCGACGGCCCCGATTCACCTGACCGAGCGCGCGCTCGTGGAAGTGAAAAATATCATTCGGGAGAAGAATGTCCCCACCGAATACGGCCTCCGTGTGGGGGTGCAAGGTGGCGGCTGCTCCGGAATGAGTTACCTGCTTGGCTTCGACAAAGCCAAGCCCGCCGATGAAACCTATGAGCTGGACGGTGTCCTGCTGATGATGGACCGCAAACACGCGATGTACGTGCTGGGAATGGAAGTCGATTTCCAGGACGGCCTCAACGCGCGCGGCTTCACCTTCAACAACCCCCAGGCCAAAAGCACCTGCGGGTGTGGGTCATCGTTCGCGGCATAACCGCTGATGGGGGCTGATTTCGCTGACTGTTGATTGAAAATAGAAACGCCCCGACCGGTTTTCGGTCGGGGCGTTTTTTGTTGTATGCAAAAAAATCACGAAGTCATATCCCTGTACAGGAGATAGATCACTAGCAAAGGCAACGAGAGGGCTTCTCGTACACCGTTGATAGTTAAAAGTACGGCGAACAGCATGCAAGTAAATAGAAAATTTACCATAAACAGGCAGCGATAATTCATCACGTTTGTATCGGCAGTAGGCCATCCCCAACGGAATGTGCCGTGAGGAGCAGTCCGCACTGACAATATAAATAATATTGGTGCAATTATTAATAAAAAAAATAAATACAATATAAAAATAAAAAATGCAAGCGACTGCAACAAACCAAAGCCATCATTGCTTAGAAAAAGAGCAAGCAAAAGGCCCCCAGTGTTAGCCGCTAAGCAAATTTTTAACGCGTCACGTCCGCTTGCCATAGACTCAATACGTCTTCGTCATATCCACCGGCACGACCAGGATATAATCCGCCTTGCCCCGGTTTTCGGCGCTTAATTTTTCCAAGCTTTCCTGCGAAACCGTGCTGATGGTGAGCAGCCGGGTGCCGGGCGCTTCCTGCAAGAGGTATTCGCAGATGCCGGAGTGGTCGTCGGAGTGGAAGGAGCCATTGAAGTGCAGCAACGTTTCGCCCGCCAGGCGGCCGGTGGCGATGAAGTGGGCCATCGTGGCGTCTTTCAGGGCCTGGGCGGCGATCATATTATCCAGGCCGGGGCCACCGCCGCCGTGGGCATTGTCGCCGCCGAACATTGCGCGCATCTTGGTGTAGGCCGGGCGCTGCGGGTCCACCGTCAGCGGGAGCGGCATCAGCTCGGCCTGCTGCGCGGCGGGTAGCGTGCTGAGCGAGGCCGCCCCTTCTTTCGCCACCTGCCGGGCCAGCGGGCGCGGGGCGTTGGTGCCCACGAAGCGCAGGTGCCGGGCGCGGGCCAGTTCCACGAGGGGGCGGTAGTCGGTGGCGTAGTTGGGCCAGGGGCGGGCGCGCTCGGCCAACGTCTGGTCGGTCACCGAGTCGCAGGAGGCCACGTGGGCGGCGAGCGTGGGCTGCACGTCGCGCTCGAACATCTCGGCGGCCAGCACGAGTTTATCCTTTTTGGCGTCGGCCAGGTCCTGGGCCACCTGTAATTCGAGCCAATGGGCGATGGGGTCGTTGTGTTGCTCGCCGAACAGGATGACCTCGGCGCCGGTCAGCGCCTTCAGCAGCTTCCCGTAGCTGACCGGCTTGCCGGCGCTCGTGAAGAGGCGGTAAGCGGGGCGGTCGGCAGCTTTCTGGGCGAAGGAGAGGAAAGGCAGCAGCAGCAGCAGCAAAAGCGTGTTTCTCGCGCGGGCTTTCCGGCCCGTGCGGGACGTGGAGCAGGTCTCCAGACCTGCATCGTGCGCCCCGACTGCTGCTGCCGGCCAGCAGGCCGGGCGCTTGTTTCGCACGGGCCGGGAGGCCCGCGCGAGTTGTAGGGAGCGAATTATCCTTTGTAGAAGAGCCATTTACTGAGTTCGCGATACGTCGGCTTTTTGCCGTACATCAGGATGCCGATTCGGTAGATGCGCCCGGCCAGCCAGATGGTGCCGACGAAGCCCAGCACCAGCAGCGCCATCGATAACGCAAGCTGCCAGCCGGGTACGCCGCCGAAGGGCAGCCGCAGGACCATCGCAATAGGCGAAGTGAACGGAATCAGCGACATCCAAACCGCCACCGGGCCGTCCGGGTTGCGGATGATGACCGTCTGGGCCACCACAAAGGTCAGCACCAGCGGCAGCGTGATGGGCAGCATAAACTGCTGGGCGTCTGTTTCGGCGTCCACGGCGGCACCCACGGCCCCGAACAGCGCGGCGTAGAGCAGGTAGCCGCCCAGGAAGTAGAACAGGAAGACGGCCAGCAGCAGCGGCCAGTTCTGGCTTTTAAACGCGCCGAGCAGTTCAGCGGTGGCCTGCTTTTTCGGGTCGAGTGCGGGCTTGGCCGGCGTGTCGGCGGGCGCGTCGGTGGGCGCCGCTGCCGCTACGCCGGGGCCGCGCATCTCGGTGCTGGGTTTGGCCAGGGCGACTTTTTCCAGCCCAAACGCGCTGGACACGGCGCTGGTGGCCGTCGTGCTCAGGATCACCCACAGCACAAACTGCGTCAGACCCACGGCGGCGATGCCCAGCACTTTACCCATCATCAGCTCAAACGGCTTCACCGATGAGATCACCACTTCCACGATGCGGTTCGTCTTTTCTTCGATAATGCCGCGCATCACCTGGATGCCGTAAATAAAAATGAACATATAAATCAGGAAGCCGCCGCCATAGCCGAGAATCCAGGCCATTCCGTCGTCGGTAGCGTCGGTCCGGTCAAGGCGACTCGTGACCAGCTCAAACGGCACGGCGTGGGTGGGATGCACGACCTCCGGCGCCACGCCTGCCCGCCGCAGCCGCTGGACTTCCAACTGCCGCCGAACCATTCCTTCGAGCCGCTGCGGCTGCCCCAGGCCCAAGGTCGTGGCCGTGTACAGATGGACCCCGGTGGGCTGCGCGGGATCGATGGCCGCCGGCACGACCAGCAGCACGGTGTTCTTATGGCCTTTCAGCGCTGCCTGCGCCGCCGGCAGCGAGCCGGTAGCGGCTTCAAAGCGGAACGAGCCGGGGTCCGGCTCAGCCCGCAGGCCAGGCAGCACGAGGCCGGCCTCGTCGAGAACGCGGACGGTGATCGTGTCGTCGTCGCCGGAAGCGAGCAGCAACGGTATGGCGAAGACGGCCGCCAGCAGCACCGGGGCCAGCAGCGTCATCACGATAAAACTCTTTTTGCGAACACGGGTCAGGTATTCGCGCTGGAAGATGAGGGCGATTTTGGACATGGGGGGTGGTGTGGTGGTGGTGTGGTGGTGCGGTGGTGAGGGTGGTACAGGTGGCTGTTCTATTCCTCATTCCTCATTCCTCATTCCTCATTTCCAGCCCCACTGTTTCCGCCTCCCGCACGGTGCGGATGAAGATATCGTTGATGCTGGGCACCAACTCTTGCAGGCTCGTGACCTGCGCGGGGCTGCGGTCGAGCAGGAATTTGAGGAGCGTGTTGGGCGTGGCGCCGTTGAGGAGGCGCACCACGAGCCGGAACTCGTGCCGGGATTCGGCGGGGCGGTCCTGCTCGATGACCTCAAAATCCGGGTGGGCCAGGATAGGCGGGTGCGGCGCCGTGCCGCTGACCACGAAGGTGTTGGACCGAAACTGGTTGCGAATCTCCTTCACCGGGCCGTCGAGCACCTTGCGCGAGCGGTTGATGAGGGCGATATGGTCGCAGAGTTCTTCCACCGATTCCATTCGGTGGGTGCTGAAGATGATGGTGGTGCCCCGGCGGCGCAGCTCCAGAATCTCGTCCTTGATCAGGTTGGCGTTGATCGGGTCGAAGCCGCTGAACGGCTCATCCAGAATCAGCAATTCCGGTTCGTGGATGACGGTGGCGATGAACTGCACTTTTTGCTGCATTCCCTTCGAGAGGTCTTCCACGTTTTTGTGGGCCTGCCCCTTGAAGTCGAGCCGGTCGAGCCAGCCCTGAATGCGGCGCACGGCCTCGGCCTTGGGCAGCCCCTTGAGCCGGGCCAGGTACACGAGCTGTTCGCCGACCTGCATCTTTTTGTAGAGGCCCCGCTCTTCGGGCAGGTAGCCGATCTGGCTGATGTGGCTGGGATTCAGCCGCTCACCCCGGAACCAGATTTCGCCCGCGTCGGGCGCCGTGATCTGCGTGATGGTGCGGATGAGCGAGGTTTTGCCCGCGCCGTTCGGCCCCAACAGGCCGAAGATGGTGCCGGCGGGCACGTCGAAACTCACGTCGTCGAGCGCGCGGTGGCTGGCGTACTGCTTCGAGACGTGGCGGATAGAAAGGAGCGGCGCGGAAGTGTCCATAAGAGAGGCGAAAGGTAGGGGCGCGGCGGAAAGCCGGACCATCCCGGCGGGCAAAGGTGCGCCGCGCACCCGGTTGGGCACTCGCCCCATTGGGCGGACGCAGAAAAGAGAGGCTGCGCGAAGAAAATTGTTACAGGTCGGGCCAAAAAAACCCGCTCTGGGAGGAGAGCGGGTTTTTTGTGGGAGTAAATGTCAGTTAACCGGAACAGGCTCGGTTACTTGATAACCGATCATAAAGAGTGCTGCCTCAAGCGCGCGTAACGGATTCGGCTCACGGTTGAATTCGGAGCGTGTCGTTCGCAACACTTCACCCAAAAGCCAGTTTGCTCGCAGGTTGTGCCGCGTGTGTTCGGTAGGCTTCATCGGGTTTAGCTTGGGGAAGCGGTGCGCAGCGGTACTAGGGTCACGGCGGCTCTGCTCGCGAGTTAGTTGCGAGGTTTTCCCAGTGGCATAAGCGAATTTCAACGAATCTGGCACCTGACCCAATTCCAACTGCTCGCAGTGTTTACGGACTAATAATCCCAAAGCCGCGCCTACCCGGCTGTCATAGATGATGAAGTCGGGCAGCAACAGCGCGTAGAGCTTGGTAAAGCCAGTATTCATCTCGATTTGTGGCGGATTGGCTTCGTCGGCTTGATCAGCGGCCAGCACCATTTCGGCGTACTTGAAAAACAAAATCAACTCACCCGCAGTGTGTTTCGCTCTCACCCGATCCAGATTGCTGCGTGTCACGCCGCCCCATTTCAGAATCTGGTGGCAAACCATAAGACAAGCCGCAGAATCGCTTTCGGCTACGCTTTTTTTGAGAGCCAGGGAATGTCCATTCAGCTCTTTGGCCGTTTCGGCAGCGTCTTTTGTCCAACGGTAGTTTTTGTAAGCGGAGAAGAGTGAATCACACGCCCAGGTAAACCGTGGCTTCCGATGCTCGAATTCGTGTTTAAACTCCCCAGGCGTGTCGAGTAGCGGCGTAAGCCAGCTGATAAATTGCTGAATTTCTGGCTGTCTGACGTATTCCGTTTGCTTCATACGGTCAAGTTAGCTGGTAGCCGTTAAATGGGCGGTCTTTCTCACCCCCCCAGCACCTCCGAAAGAATATCCAGCGACTTGATTTCGCCTAGGTGTTCGATGTGGAGGCGGTAGTACGAGAGGGTCAGCTCCAGCAGGTCGCGGCGTTCGCGGCCGGTTTGCACGGCCGTGCGCACGGCTTCGGCGGCCAATTCGTCGCGCGGGTCGAGGGCCAGGCGGCGCAGCGCCTCGAAACGGTCTTCCAACTCCAGCAGCGACAACGTGGCCAGCCCACTGGTACCGCGCGCGTCGGGCCGCAGGGCGCCGCCGATGGCCAGCTGGTCCACCAGGTCTTCGCCGGAACGGGCGCCGAAACCCAGGTACGGCGCCAGGCCGAGCAGGAAGAGCAGCGGGAAATTTTCGAGGCCCTCGGTGGCCTGGTCGTAGCCCACGAGCCGGGCGCGCAGGTACTCGAAAAGCGGGTCGTTGGCTTCTTCCTCGCGCACGGCCTTGCTTACCACTTCGCTCAGAAACAGCACCACGGCGGCGCGGGCGGGGTCGCGGGTGAGGCGGTGGTACGGGTACGCCGCCCGGTACTCCTGGAGCCGGCCCAGTCCGCCGCCGCGCTTGGCGGGGTAGGCCACCACGTCGAGGAGCGTAAAGGGCTGAAAGAGCGCCAGCCGCGAAGGCGCCTTGGGACCGCCACCGCGCACCGAATTCACCACGTAGCTCTGCACCCCGCCCGCGCGGGTGTAGATGCGGGTGATGACCGACGTTTCGCGGTAGCGTAGGTAGCCGAGCACCAGGCCCTGGGTTTTGATCAGCATTCGGAGGAAAGAAGTTGCTGGTTGCTGTTTTTTGGTTTTTGGTTGGCAGCCAAAGACTTGGTTTTCAAAAAACGACGCACCGGTTGAACGGCAAACTATTTCGGCCAGGGTGCTTACGGCGCCAGGAGCCGCAGAAAAAGGACCGGGTGGCGCGAAAGTAGGCCCGGCCAGGCGGGTATTGGCCGCTCCAACGCCCCGCCCGCGCCGGTCGTGCCACGGAAATCGGCGCCGGGGCGCGCACTTTTGTACGCCCGTTGGTTATGCGGGCCGAGGCACCGTACAAGGCCGTGCTTTCCCTGCCACGCCGTATTTCATCTGATGTTCAATCTGACGCCCACCGTTCGGGCCTTGCTACTGGCCAATGTGGCCATCTATTTCCTCCAGGACCGGCTGCCGCTGGGGGCGCTGACGCTGTACGCGTTTCAGTCGCCGAATTTTCAGCCCTGGCAACTGCTCACGTACCAGTTTCTGCACGGCAGCATCGGCCACCTGTTCAGCAATATGCTGAGCCTGTTCTTCTTCGGGGCGGCGCTGGAATCGCGCTGGGGCACGGGCCGGTTTCTGGTCTTCTACCTGGTTTGCGGCATCGGCGCGGGGCTGATTTACAACGGCATCCGCGCCTACGAGCTGCACCAGATCGCGGCGGCGGCGCAGGCGTTCGTCGAACACCCCACGGCCCTCGGCTTCGACCGCTTCACCGACGCTTACGGCGGCGCCTACGAAGGTTTCGACGTGCTGACGCGCTCGCTCAAATCGTCGCCGGGTAATCCGGAGCTGGTGCGTTCGGCCACGCAGATCATCGAAACGATCTACCAATCGGTGCGCGACTCGCCGATGCTTGGCGCGTCCGGGGCGGTCTTCGGCATTCTGTTCGCGTTCGGCTACCTTTTCCCGAACACGCTGCTGTACTTCTACTTCCTGTTCCCGATCAAGGCCAAGTACTTCGTGTTTCTGTACGGCGCCTACGAACTGTACGCGGGCGTCCACCGCACTGCCGGCGACAACGTGGCCCACTTCGCCCACCTCGGCGGAATGATCTTCGCCTTCGCCCTACTCAAATACTGGGAGCGGACGCGCCCGGATTTTTATTGAGGACCGGGGCGGGGGTTGGGGGTTGGGTGTTGGGCGTTGGGCCTTAGGTTTTTGGTATTGGGTGTTGGGTATTGGGTTTTTGGTGTTGGACTAGTCGAACGCCACCTCCTAACGTCCCAAGCCCCAATACCCAAGCCCTAATACCCAAGCCCTAATACCTAACCCCCAAACCCTAAACCCTAATACCCAACCCTAAATCCTAAACCCTATCCTCTCCCAATGTCCACCCTGCTCCAAGACCTTCGTCGCGCCTTTCAGGCTAATGGTAACGCCCTCCAGCGACTGATCCTCTACAACGTCGTGGTGTTTGCGACGCTGGTGGTGGTGAAAGCCGGGCTGCACCTGTCGGGCCAGGATCTGGCCTACGACACGGCCGCCCGCTGGCTGACGCTTCCCGCCTACGCCCCTACCCTACTCACCCGCCCCTGGACGCTGCTGACGTACGCGTTCGTCCACGAAGACTTCTGGCACATCCTCTTCAACCTGCTGAACCTGTTCTACTTCGGCCAGCTCGTCCAGGAATACCTCGGTGCCCGGCGGCTGGTGGCGCTCTACGTGCTGGGTGCCCTGGCCGGCGGGGCGCTCTTCGTGGTGGGCGTCAATTTCGTGCCCGTGCTGAACGGACAGTTGCTCTTCAACACGTTGCGCGGCGCGTCCGGCGCCGTGACGGCCATCATCGTGGCGGCGGCGACGCTGGTGCCCAACTACACCTTTATGCTGATCCTGCTGGGGCCGGTGCGCATCAAGTGGATTGCGGCCGTACTGGTGCTGCTGTCGGTGGCCGGTCTGTCCGGGGGCAACGCGGGCGGCGAGCTGGCGCACCTGGGCGGGGCGGTGCTGGGCTTCGGCTTCATCAAAGCGCTGCAAGGCGGCACCGACCTGGGGCGCCCCGTGCTGGCCATCGGCACCTGGGTCAGCAGCCTGTTCAACCGCGCGCCCGCGATGCACGTCTCGTACCGCGCCGCACCGGGGCAGCCCGCCCGCACCGCCGCCAGCGGCAACCTGACGGCCACCGAACAAACCGAGCTGGACAGCCTCCTCGACAAAGTGAACCGCGTGGGGTATCCGGGCCTGAGCAAAGCCGAAAAAGAACGGCTTTTTGCCCTGAGCCAGCGGTAGTGCCGTTTCGGCGTCACGGCACCGCGCGTCTGGAACCGCACTTACCGAAATGGCTTCCTGGAAAGGAGGCTTGAACCCTTCGTAAGCAGACTTACGCAGCGACTAAAAAAGGTAGCCCCGGTTGTGAGTCTGATCCTGAGTCTTGAAGGAACACGGGGCCACAAGGCGCTCAAAACGTCGTTTTTCTACCGGAAGATAGCCCCGATTGTGAGTCTTGAACACGGGGCTACCGAATGCCTTTTTTAGAACGAAAACGATGGTGTGCGTAAGTCCTTATAAGGTCAAAACTGGCCCGTGATCAACTAACCGCTGCGCGATCCCCCGTCCGCCTCTGCCAAACCCGCCATAATGGCAGCAAACGTGGCCCAAGGCTCCGTTTTTCTGCCATAACCTAGGCTTTTAAGTCCGATTTGGTACTTCCGAAGTCCGGTTTAGTACTTCCGAAGTCCGGTTTAGTACTTCCGAAGTCCGGTTTAGTACTTCCGAAGTCCGGTTTAGTACTTCCGAAGTCCGGTTTGGTACTTCCGAAGTCCGGTTTGGTACTTCCGAAGTCCGATTTAGTACTTCCGAAGTCCGGTTTGGTACTTCCGAAGTCCGATTTGGTACTTCCGAAGGGGAGTGTTCAAGGAAGTGTGTCAAGTCTCCTACTGCTTACCTTGACCAGCCATGCCTCGAACAAAGAAAGACCTGTCGGCTGCCCCTGCGGCCGCCCCCGCTCCGAGCGGATTTGATTACGCCACGTTCCGCCAGCAGGC
>JANPLI010000039.1:0-16685 GCA_031426455.1 Hymenobacteraceae bacterium
GAAAACGGACGAAATGTGCTCGTCGCCGACGCCGGCTCGGGCCTGCTGACGACGATGCGGGAAGTCGTCGCGGAGCCAATGTTCTTGCTGCTGGTGGCGGCCTGCGCCGTGTATTTCAGCCTGGGGCGAGCCGAAGAAGCCCTTACGCTCATCGTGGCGCTGCTGCTGGTGGCGGGCATCTCGGTCTATCAGGCGGTACGGAGCGATCGGGCGCTGCGTGCATTGCGCGACCTGACCCAGCCCCGCGCCCAGGTCCAACGGAATGGAGGTCTGGCCATCGTACCGGTGGAAGACCTCGTGGTGGGCGATGAGGTGCTGGTGGCCGAAGGCGAGCGCATCCCAGCCGATGGTGATGGTACGCTGCACGATCCTAACGACTTTGCGGTGGACGAAGCCATTCACCGAGACGATGCAAGCAGCCCTCAACCAGCGGGACCAAGGCCATATCAAGTCGATCATTAGCCCGCTACCCACTCGATAAATGAACAAATGAACCTTCGTGCCTGCGTTTGCCTTCCCAACGTATGGCAACGCCCACCACCGCCCCGACCAAGCCCCTCGACATCGCCATGATGGAGAAGGTAGCCTTCATCCTCAAGACCACGGCTCACCCGACGCGCATCGCCATCGTGGAGCTGCTGCACGAGCAGGGGAGCCTGTCGGTGAGTGACATCTGCGAGCGGATCGGCGTCGAGCAGTCGCTGACCTCGCACCACCTGACGGACTTGAAGCTCAAGGGGGTACTGACCAGCACCCGCGACGGCAAGAACGTGTACTACGCCCTGAAAATGACGGAGGTCATCACCGTGATCCGCTGCCTGGCAGCCTGCGAGGCGCTGCAATAAGCCCCTTTTTTGCCTGAACGTATGGACGAATGTTCACGCGTTCATTCGTGTGGTTACCCTGCCCCGTTCATCCTTCTCGATTCCGCATGACCTTCCCTCCCAAGAAAATCATCCTCCAGCGCCTGTTCCAGCTCGGCGTAGTGGTGGTGCTCTTTACCACCGACCTGCCCCAGAAGGTGATGGGGAGTGTACAGCGGGCTCTATTGGCGACGGGGCTATGGAAGCCGACCACCTCCCTGCCGCCGGCCCGGCCGGGAGAGCCCACCGCGTATTCCTATCACACCGCCCTGACGACCCTGACGGGCAAACCGGCCAACCTGCACGACTTCAAGGGCAAGGTCGTTTTTCTGAATCTGTGGGCCAGTTGGTGCCCGCCCTGCCGGGGAGAGATGCCCGACATTCAGCGGCTCTACGAGCAGGTCGACACGGCGCGCGTGGCATTCGTCATGCTGTCGCTGGATCGTGATCTGGCGCGGGCGCGCCAGGTCGTGAAGGAAGAGGGCTACACGTTTCCTGTCTTCTTTCCGGCGGGGCCGCTACCCGATGAGCTGGAGTCGCAGGCGATTCCCACCACCTTCATCCTGACCCCTGGCGGGCAGATCGCCAGCCGCACCGATGGTATGGCCCTGTACGATACGCCGGAATTTCGGGCTTACCTCCACCAGCTGGCCCAGCCCCCGGCTGAACTGACCCGCCGCTAATACGGCCCGTCCCAAGCCGCCTCGCCTCTTTCTGCCATGACCCTGCTCCCCTTCCTCGGCTATTTCGCCGCCATCTTCATCGGGCTGACCATGGGCCTGATGGGCGGCGGGGGCTCCATCCTGACCGTACCGGTGCTGGTGTACCTGATCGGTCTGAATCCGCTGCTGGCCACAGCCTATTCGCTGCTGATCGTGGGGGCGACGGCGCTGGTGGGAGCGGCTGGATACTTCCGCAAAGGACTGGTTGCGCACCGCACGGCCCTGCTGTTCGCCCTGCCCTCGCTGGTGGCCGTATTCGCCACCCGCAAGCTGCTACTGCCAGCCATCCCGGCCCAAGGGTTTATGCTCGGCTCGTTCCCCGTCAGCAAGGGGCTGCTGGTGATGACCGTCTTTGCCGTACTAATGGTCGCGGCGGCTACGGCGATGATCCGTAGCACCCAGCGCGACGCGCCACCGGATGAACCCGAGGCTGCCGACGTGCCGACCGCGCCCAATCAACTGCTGATGACGGGTATCGGGTTGGCGGTGGGTGTGCTGACCGGCTTTGTGGGGGCGGGGGGCGGCTTCCTGATTATTCCGGCCCTGGTGCTGGTCGGCCGCCTGCCGATGAAGCGGGCTGTGGGCACGTCCCTACTCATTATCGCCATCAACTCCCTGGTCGGCTTCACCGGGGACCTGACCGCCGGCCTGCGCCCGGATTGGGGCTTCCTGCTGGTCTTCCTGGGCTTCGCGCTGGTCGGCATCGGCCTGGGCACCCGGCTCTCCCGCTTCATTCCCGGGGCGCGGCTCAAGCCCGCTTTCGGTTGGTTCACGCTCGTGATGGGCAGTATGGTGCTGCTCAAAGAGTTCTGGCCCCAATAGGACACTCCCTCGTTTCGTTTTTCCCACCTTATTTCCTTTCGACATGCAGATTGAACAGTTTGAGGATAAAGGCCTTGCCCACTTCTCGTACGCCATCCTGAGCGAGAGCACCCGCGAAATCGTGCTGATCGACCCGGCGCGCGATCCGCAGCCCTACTACGACTTTGCGGCGCGGCACCAGGCCCGGATCGTGGCCGTCATCGAGACCCATCCCCACGCCGACTTCGTGTCCTCCCACCAGGAGATTGCCCGCCAGACCGGGGCGACCATCCGGGTCAGCCGGCTGGTCGGGGCCGACTACCCGCACGAGCCGTTCGATGAGGGCCAGGATTTCACCCTCGGCGAGCTCACTTTTCGCGCGCTGAATACGCCCGGCCACTCGCCCGACTCGATTAGTATCGTGCTCCAGCGGGAAGCCCAGGACGTGGCCGTCTTCACGGGTGACACGCTGTTCATCGGCGACGTGGGCCGCCCGGACCTGCGCGAGAACGCCGGCAATATAACCGCGAAGCGCGAGGAGCTGGCCCGGCAGATGTACCAGAGCACCCGGCAGAAGCTGATGCCGCTGGCCGATGCCGTCACGGTGTACCCGGCCCACGGTGCGGGCTCGCTTTGCGGCAAGGCTCTGAGCGGCGCCAACAGCAGTACCATCGGCGCCGAAAAGACGAGCAACTACGCCCTCCGGCCCATGAGCGAAGCGGACTTCGTCCAGGTGCTGCTCGAAGACCAGCCCTTTATCCCGAAGTACTTCGGCTACGACGTCGCCCTGAACAAAGCCGGGGCGCCGGACCTGCAACCCAGCCTGGCACGGATACCGCATCTGGCCGCGGATGCGCCGTTACGTCCAGGTGTGCTGATCGTGGATACCCGGCCCGAAGCAACCTTCAAGAAAGGGCATCGCGCCGGGGCGCTCAATATCCAGAACGGCGGCAAGTTTGAAACCTGGCTGGGCTCCGTCATCGGCCCCGAAGAGCGGTTTTATCTGCTGGCGGCCGATGTCCCGACGCTGGAGGAGGTGATCCGCAAGGCGGCCAAGATTGGTTACGAGGCCTTGATCGAAGGCGCGGGCGTCGCCCAACCGGTTGCCGAGGCCACCATGCCCCTGCTGGACATAGACCGGTTCCGACGCCAGCCCGACGCGTACACGGTGGTCGATGTGCGCGCCGTTTCCGAGGCCCGGCACGAGCCGCTGTTTCCCGGGGCGCTCACTATCCCGCTCCCGGAGCTGCGCGAGCGGGCCGGGGAAGTGCCGGCCGGCAAACCCGTGGTGGTGCATTGTGCCGGCGGGTATCGGTCGGCCGTGGGCGCCAGCATCCTCGAAGCGGCCCTGCCGGACGCGACGGTATTCGACCTGAGCGAGGCCGTCCAATCGTTTCCGCCGCAGGCGGCGTAGCCTGCCGTCGCGTCAGCGGCCTTTGTTGTCTCACCCTTTACTTTTCAATTTTCCTGTCCGATGTCCTCCGCTTCAGCCCCCAAGCAGCATTGGGATGCCGTGTACGCCGCCCGGCAATCCCACGAGGTGAGCTGGTTTCAGGCCGTACCCACCACGTCGCTGACGTTCATTACCGCCTTCGCGCTGCCCCGGCATGCGCCCATCATCGATATCGGGGGCGGCGACAGCCACTTAGTCGACTACCTGCTCGCCGCCGGCTACGAAGACGTCACGGTGCTGGATATTTCGGGCGCGGCCCTGGCCCGCGCGCAACAACGGCTGGGAGGGCAAGTCGAGCGGGTGCAGTGGGTGGAGGCCGACATCCGCGCGTTCGTGCCCACCCGCAGCTACGCGCTTTGGCACGACCGGGCGGCGTTTCATTTCCTGACCACTACCCCGGAAGTGACGCAGTACCTGCACCAGGCGCGGACGGCCGTCGAAGCGGGCGGCTTCCTGACGATGGGTACCTTCTCGCCCGATGGCCCGACGCGGTGCAGCGGTCTGCCGATCCGCCAGTACAGCGCGGACGGACTAACAAATGCCCTGGCTGACGGCTTTACAAAACTGCGCTGCCTGACCGAAGAACACCGCACGCCTGCCCAAACCACCCAGAACTTCCTGTTTTGCTCGTTCCAGCGCCAGCCCGCTGCCTGACGCTGCGGCCCCTTCCTGTACTTCCTGCTGAACCCATGCTTGATTTGTTGCGAACCCCCTGGCCCTGGTACGTGGCCGGGCCCCTCATTGGCCTGACCGTCCCCGCCCTACTGCTCATTGGCAACAAGGCGCTGGGCATCTCCAGCTCGCTGCGCCACGTGTGCGCCGCCTGCCTGCCGGCGGGCATCCCGTTTTTACAGTACAACTGGCGCGCCCAGGCCTGGAATCTGTTCTTCGTGGTGGGCATCGCCTTGGGCGGCCTGCTGAGCTACCAGGTGCTGGGCCACCCCGCTACGCTGACCTTGGCCCCGGAAACCGTCCGGGACCTGCACCAGCAAATGGGGTTGACGGATTTCACCGGCCTGTTGCCCCGGGAGCTGTTCGCGCTGGACAACCTCGCGAACTGGAAAGGGTGGGTGTTCCTGGTATTGGGCGGCTTTCTGGTCGGCTTCGGTACCCGCTACGCCGGGGGTTGCACGTCCGGGCACGCCATCTCCGGTCTGGCGAATCTCCAGTGGGTTTCGCTGGTGGCCGTGATCGGTTTCTTTGTCGGCGGCCTGCTTATGACGTGGGTTATCTACCCCTTGCTGTTTTAACCCCACCGCCTCATGTCCGACCCCATGTTCGACCCTATGTTCGACCCCACGCCCGATAAGCCCCTGCCCAATTCGGCAGAATTTTGGAGCGCCCGCTACGAGGCCGAAGCGTACGCCTACGGCACCGAGCCGAACGCGTATTTCCGCCGCCAGCTGGCGAAGTTGGCTCCCGGCCGGCTGTTGCTGCTGGCCGAAGGCGAGGGCCGCAACGCGGTACACGCCGCGCTCAAGGGCTGGCAGGTCGACGCGGTGGATTTCAGTACCGAAGGCCGCGCCAAAGCGATGCGGCTGGCCGCCACGCGGGGCGTCCAGCTCAACTACCAGTTGGGTGACGTAACGGCGCTGCACTGGCAGCAGAATGGCCCTTACGACGCCATCGCGCTGATTTACGCCCCCCTGCTCCCAGCCGCCCGCCGCGCCGTGCACGCCGCCGCCGCCGCCAGTCTAGCCCCCAGTGGCCACCTGATCCTGGAAGGCTTTACGCCCCGCCAGCTCGGCCTGCCTTCCGGCGGCCCCAAGGACCCGGCGATGCTCTACGAGCCGGCCGACCTGGCCACCGATTTTGCCGCCCTCCAGGTGTTGGAAAACCAGGAGTTCCGCATCGTACTCCACGAGGGCAGCTTTCACGAAGGGTCCGCGCAGGTCGTGCGCCTACTGGCCCGCCGGCCGCCAACTGCCTGAGTACGGCTTCCTTTTTTCCTTGCCCCACCTTTCCGTGAAAAACCTCAAATACCTGGTGCTGGGCACCCTGTTCGGCATCGTCCTGACCAAAAGCGAGGTCATCAGCTGGTTCCGTATCCAGGAGATGTTTCGCTTCCAGTCCTTCCACATGTACGGCATCATTGGCTCGGCTATCGTCGTGGGGATGGCTTCGATTCAGCTGCTAAAACGCTACCAAGTCACCAGCCTCAACGGCGAACCCATTACGGTCGCCGACAAGAAATTCACCCACGGCACCTGGATTGGGGGCATCCTCTTTGGGCTGGGCTGGGCGCTGACGGGCGCCTGTCCAGGGCCCATGTTTGCGCAGCTGGGTAGCGGCGTGGGCGCCGCGGCGGTGCTGATTCTGGCGGCCCTGGCCGGCACGTGGACCTACAGCGCCTTGCGCGAAAAGCTGCCCCACTAACCCCCGCGTCCGCCAGCCGATAAGCCTAGGATGCCGGGGCGTAAACATATCCTCCGCTTGGTATCGTATCGGATGCAAGTGGAATCAGAATAACAGCCGGTAGCCCACCAGCAGCAGCCCAATCAGGTAAATAGTCGTGAAAATCTGCTTGTTGTAGCGGGCCAGCCAGTTGGGTAGGAAGATGTCGAAGTTATCGGCCGGCGAAGCGGAGTACTTGCGGGCTATGAGCGTGAGCGGGCACTGATTCTTGAACAGCAGCAGCACCAGCCCTTCGCCTACTACCAGCCCGCCGGCCAGCCAGGTATAGCCGGTGATGCGGTCAGCGGCGCCGCTGTAGAACACGTAGCCGATGGCCGCGACGAAAAATGCCCAGATGGCCGTGTGCAGGGCTTTTATCCACCATAGATTGGTTGCGGACGTCAGACGGGAAACGGGTCCTGTCGTGACCACTGACCGCAGGGGCTCCGACCGATGCCCCCCGGTCAGCAGCAGCCCGAGGGCCAGCACCGCCAGCAGGCCGGTTGCCAAGGCAAAAGGACGTATGCTGCCGCCGGTGGGCACAATTGGCACCACCCACGACCAGTAATTGATGGCGGTATGAAACAGAATGACCGGGATTAAACTGCCCGCCGTGCGGGTAGCCAGCCACGCGAACAGCACCGACGATGCCACCGTGCTGACCAGGAACAGGGCGATTGGAATCTGGCTTTGCGTGGTGTTGGCCAAGAAGAAAAGCGGCAGATGCCAGCAGCCCCACCCCACCCCTAGAATCAGGCTGCTCAGGCGCCAGCCGTACCGTTTTTGCAGCGCCGGCAGCGCGTATCCCCGCCAGCCGAATTCCTCGCCGAGTGGCCCGCCAAGCAGCAGTATCAAACCAAAACTTGCCACCGTAGCCAACCCCTGCCCCCGCGCCGGCGAAGGCGGCAGGGTGCCGCCCAGCCCAATGTGAACAGCTGCCGCCAGCGCCACCACGCCCAGGGGCAACCCCAAGGCAAGCACCACCCAGCCCCAGCCGACGCGCCACTGCAGACAACGCGTCAGCCAGCTCCGCAGTCCGGCCCACCCACCCGCCCACCCCACCAGCACCACGGCCGCCAACGTAGGGCCGAAACCGCCGAACATCATCAACCCTGAGGCCAACCCCGCTGACGCCCCCCTGACGACTGGCGCCAACAGCCAGCAGCCCCACGACAGGGCAAATGCCAGGGCCACGAACCACGCCAGGCGGTTGACGGCGCCTCCGGTTGGCGTTTTGGGTCCGTCCGGCAAGGTCGCCTGCGCCGTGCCGGGCAGTGGCGGTTGTTTGGCGCGCCGCGCCAGCAGCAGGGAAACGGCCAGCAGGCTGGCGAGCAGCAAGCCGGTGTCTTCCAAAATGCCAAAACTCTTCGCCGCGAGAAAGCCGCCGATTGACCAGACGAAGGGAATGATAAGCAGGGCGAGGGGGCACTGCCTGACCGGGAGCAGCAGCAGGTCGAACGTGAAAATCATAAGTCGGGCAGGGAAAGCCCAACGTGGGCGCGAGAGGATAAGCGTGGCCGAGAGAATAACCAACAACCGGATAGATGAAGAGCGCGAACGGGATTAGGCTGATTCCCGTGATTCCGTCGGTGTCAGCGGTGCATTTGAATGACAGCTCGGCTTGAAAAACACCGAAAACCGCAAGTATAAGCTCCTAATTACGTTTGCCGCCCGCGCGGGTTTGTGATAAAAATCACCATTGAGCCGAATCTTCGTTATGGGGCCGGCGACCTCAGTTCCGGTCCTTTGTAAGCAGTTTGCGTAGGTTTCTGGGTTGAGTGGCCGTTGCGGCGGCGCACGGTTGCGCGCTTCCTGAAGCGGGTGCGTCTGCCTCGCTTTCCAACGCTTCCCCGATCCTGTGTTCGATAGCCCGCTTTTCGCCGAAACCGGCGCCATCACCCGCTTTGCCGGGCGGTTCTTCCGCGAGGGGTTCCGGCCGCGCTACGAGGTGGCCGAACTGCTGCACCAGTGCTACGTGGTGGGCTATGAGTCGCTGCCGCTGGTGTGCTCGACGGGCTTCATTATGGGCCTGGTGCTGACGCTGCGCCTGCGGCCCACGATGGTGCAGTTCGGCGCCGAATCCTGGATTCCGGTAATGGTCGGGCTGACCATTATCCGCGAGATGGCGCCCATCATCACGGGGCTGATGGTGTCGGGCAAGGTCGGCTCCAACATCGGGGCCGAGCTAAGCTCGATGCGCGTCACGGAGCAGATCGACGCGATGGACGTATCCGGCACGAACCCGTTCAAGTACCTGGTCGTCACGCGCATCCTGGCCGCCACGCTGATGGTGCCGGTGCTCACGCTGCTGGCCGACGCCGTGGGGCTGTACGCCGCCTACCTGGGTATCAATATGACAGGCGACACCACAGTGGCGCTCTTTGCCCACCAGATCCTGGCGCGCCTCACGGTCGGCGATGTGCTGGCGGCGGTGGTCAAGACCTTCTTCTTCGGCTTCGCCATAGGCCTGATCAGCTGCTACAAAGGCTACTATGCCGACAAAGGCACCGAAGGCGTGGGCCGGGCCGCCAACTCGGCGGTGGTGGCCGCGTCGCTGGCCATCTTCATCCTCGACCTGCTGGCCGTGCAGGTCAGCAGCCTCTTCGGCATCAACTGATGGGCCCGCTTCCGCCACCGCTGAACGCCGCGCCGGATCCGATACCCGCGCCTGCCGTGCCTGCCGCGCCCGCACCATTCACCCCGCCCACTGCGGGCGAAGTAGTGCTGACGGTGGATAACGTCACCAAGTCCTTCGCCGATAACCACGTGCTGCAAGGCTTCTCGCTGACCCTGCACCGGGGCGAGAGCGTGGTGGTACTGGGCAAGTCCGGGTCCGGCAAGTCGGTGCTGATCAAGTGCATCATCGGCCTGCTGGCGCCCGACGCCGGCCGGATCACGGTGCTGGGCCAGGACGTCAGCACCCTCGACCACGCCGCGATGGACCGCCTGCGGGCCAAACTGGGCTTTCTGTTCCAGAGCAACGCCCTCTACGACTCGATGACCGTGCGCGACAACCTGCTCTTCCCGCTGCGCCGCCAGTGGCTCGCGCACACCCCGCCGGAGGAAACCGCGCTGGTGCAGCAGGCGCTGGAAGACGTCGGGCTGGCCGATACGGCCGACAAGATGCCCGCCGAACTATCGGGCGGAATGCGCAAGCGCGTCGCCCTGGCCCGAACGCTCATCCTGAAGCCCGAAATCATCCTTTACGATGAGCCGACGACCGGCCTCGACCCCGTCACGGCCCGCGAGATCGACCAACTGATCCGCGAAGTGCAGCACAAGTACAACACCTCGGCGCTCATCATCTCGCACGATATGAACTGCGTCCAACTAACCGCCGACCGCGTAGCCCTGCTGGCCGATGGCCGCTGCTACGCCGAAGGCACCTACCAGGAACTACTCCACCAGGACGACCCCCGAATCCACGAATTCTTCACCTAAAACAATGAACAATGAGCAATGACAAGTTGCTAATTGATCATTGTTAATTGTTTATTTCTAATTGTTTATTGCTAATTGAAATTATGGCTGAGCCTACGGTCGGTAATAATGTGCGCCTGGGCCTGTTCGTAGCGGTGGGCCTGAGCTGCCTGATGGTGGTGTTGTACCTGCTGGGCCGCCAGCAGCGCCTGTTCAGCAGCAGCCTGCCGGTGCAGGCCGACTTTCGGAACGTGTCCGGGCTGATCCCCGGCAACAACGTGCGCCTGGGCGGCATCAACGTGGGCACAGTAAAGGCCATCCGGCTCCTGAACGATACCACCGTGCGCGTGCTGATGAACCTGGACCGCGACGTGCAACCCCTCGTGCACCGCAACACCGTGGCCACCATCGGCACCGACGGACTGGTGGGTAACACCATCATCAACCTGACGGCCAGCGCTGCCGCCGCCCCGCTCGTCGCCGCCAACGACGTGCTGCCCACCCGCACGCTGGTGAGCATCGACGCGCTGCTCGGCACCCTCGACCTATCAAACAAAAACCTGGTGGGCATCACCCAGGACCTGCACGAGATCACGGGCAAGCTCAACGGCAGCGACGCGCTCTGGAAACTCCTGAGCGATGAGCAACTGACCGCCGATGTGCGCCGCACGGTGCGCAACGCCGCCACCGCCACCGCCCAGCTCACTTCGGCCGCCGCCGACGTGCAGCACCTCACCCACGGCGCGCGCCAGGGCCGGGGCCTGGCCGGCTATCTGCTGACCGACAACACGATGGCCCGGCAGCTCGGCCACGCCGGCCGGCAACTGGCCGGCACCTCCGACACGCTCGCCGCCACCCTCAGCGGGCTGCGCCGGCAAGTGAATACCGGCGCGGGGCCGCTGCACGTGCTGCTGGCCGACACGGCTTCGGCCCAACAGCTGCGCCGCACACTAAACCACGTGGAGCAAGGCACGGCGGGCTTCAACCAGAATATGGAGGCGCTCCAGCACAACTTCCTGCTGCGCGGCTACTTCCGGCGGCAAGCCCGGAAAAAAGCCCGCGCCAGTGGGCAGTAAACGGTCGGAAACGAGGGATGCAGGGCAGGATTAATAGTGCCAATGCAACCCGGCATAAAGCCGACCTGACAAAGGTCAGCGGCGCACCTGACCAGTATCATATGGACGGGCTGCCCAGCCGGGTAATTTTACCCTTAGCTCATCACCTTTCCTGCCGATGCTTACTGCCCTGCCGACACCCGCCGCTTTGCCCATCGACACAGCAGTGCTGCTGGTACTGCTGCCGATGCCGGCGTCTAATGCACCCTGGCAAGCCCAAGCCGACACCTTCGCTGCGCTAGGCTCTCTGCAAAGCCAGCTGGGCGCCGCTATCAGAGTGCTGGTCATCGACGAGGCCAGCCACGCCACCGTAGTACGCAGCTTTCGGCCAACCGACCTGCCCGCTTTCGTGCTAATGCGGCAGGGTGTTGAGATCTGGCGGCAGCAGGGGCTACCCGAAGGCGAATTCGTCGTGCCGTTGCTGTTGCGGAAGCTGCGGGATGCGGCTAATGCCATCTGACCAGCCTTTTCACTTACCGCGACCTTGCACTGCTTCTAAATCAAGCCCTGGAAGCCAATTTGTTGCAGCTCAGTGGCGATGTGGACGGCGACGGCCCCGGAGCGGGGGATCTCAACGGGGAAAGTGGTGTCCTGGCCTTCGGTGCTGACTACCGAAAGCGTCCCGTGGTGCCACTGGACGATGGTTTTGCAGAGGGCAAGGCCGAGGTCGGTGGTGGCTTCGCCGCGCAGACCGGAGTGGCGGGCTTTGGTAAGCCGCTCGAAGCGGATGGGCGGGCCACTTCCAGCAGGTAGTGATAGGTGATTGGTGTTGATTCCGAGGCATCAGCGGCGCCAAGGCCGCCAGGTCTACTGCCCGGTTGCGGGCGGCGCGTGGGGCAGCACGAGCGTAAATCGTGCGCCGCCGAGCGGGCTGTCGTCAATCGTGATGCGGCCGCCCTGCTCCTGCATCACCTTGTGAACGATAGCCAGCCCAATGCCCTGCGAGTCGGTGCGGGTGCTGGTGCCCTTTTCGAACAGGTCGAAGACCCGTTCGCGCAGCGCGGGCGCAATGCCGGGGCCATTGTCCTCGACGTAGTAGACCGCCTGCGACGCGCGCGACTCGCCGCTGACGTGGATCAGTCCCTCCGCCTGATGGTTGTACTTGATGGCGTTGCTGAGCAGGTTCAGGAAGACCTGGAGCAGCTTGGTTTTGTTACCCCGTGTAGGCGGCAGGTCGTCGGCCAAGTGCAGCCGGATGTGGGGCGGCAGCAGCAGCAGGTAGCGTACTTCCTGCAGTACCGCGCTCATATCTACGGCCACCACCGCCGCGTCGGCCACGGTGGCCTTCGAGTAGGCCGCCACCCCCGAGATCAGCTCGCTCATCGCGTAGAGGGTGTGGTTCACCTCCTGCAGATGTTCGTGCAGCGCCACTTTCTCGGCGGGGGGCAGGGCACGGGTCAGCAGGTGAATGATGGCGTGGATGTTGGCCAACGGCGATTTGAGGTCGTGGGAGATGGTAAACCCGAACCGCTCCAGCTCCGTGTTGATGGCTTCGAGCTGCTCGTTTTTCCACTGCAGCGCCCGTTCCAGGTCTTTTTGGTGCGTCATATCGCGGATCACGGCCACCACCATCGGCGTGTCGTTGATGACCACCGACGAGAGGGCGATGTCCACGTCGAACTCGGTCCCATCCCGTCGCCGACCCAAGAGTTGCCGTCCTTCGCCCATACTGCGGATGGCCGGATGGTGAAAGAACCCCGTCACCAGCTTCGCGTGGTGATGCTGGTAGCGGGCCGGAATCAGCAGCGTCAGCTCCTGATCGGCCAGCGCGCCGGGTGGGTAGTCGAAGAGCTTTGCAGCTTGCGCATTAGCCAGCACAATCCGGCCCTGGTCCTGCACGATCAGGACGCCATCGGGCAGAAAGTCAATTGTTTCCTGTAATGAGATCACGAGCTTCTTCACCGGTCCAGCGCAGTAAATACCCGGCTGGCCGTGCGCTGAAATAGTAGGCGGCTCCCGATGCGCAGCGTATACGCGGTAGTCGCGGATAGGAACGGTTCCAAGGTGAGCGCGGGCAACACTGGCTATTTTGCCAGGTAGCCGCCATCCACCGGGTAGTAAGCGCCCGTGACGAACGAAGCTTTATCGGAGCTGAGCCAGATGACCAGTTCGGCCACTTCTTCCGCCTGACCCAGGCGCCCGATGGGGTGCAACGCCACTAGCTGCTGCTTCACGCCAGCGGGCAACGAGGCCAGCAGCGGAGTGTCGATGTAGCCGGGGCCGACGGCGTTGATGCGGATGCCTTTCGGCGCGTACTCAATAGCGGCCGTTTGGGTCAGGCCCACCATTCCGTGCTTCGCCGTCACGTAGCCCGGCGAGCCGGCGGTGCCCACCTGGCTCAGAATGGACGCCATATTCACGATCACGCCCGCACCCTGGCGCAGCATCGCTTCCAGCTCGTATTTCAGGCAGAAAAAGACGCTGTTGAGATTGACGTTGATGATCTGCTGCCAGCCTTCGAGGCTGTAGTCGGCGGTCAGGTTCAGTTCGCCCCCGATGCCGGCGTTGTTGCAGGCGATGTCGAGCGCCCCGAACGCGGTCACCGTTTCCTGCACCAGTTGCCGGCACTGGGCCGGATCGCCGACATCGGCCCGGTAAAACCGGGCGTTAGCGCCGGCGGCTTGCAGCTGCTCGGCTACCTGCCGGCCCTGGTGCTCGTCAATGTCCGACACCATCACGTTGGCGCCGTGTTGGCCATACAGCAGCGCAACCGCCCGGCCAATACCGGAGGCGGCGCCCGTCACGAGGGCGGTTTTTCCTTGTAAGTCGTTGTTCATTTGATAATTATTCTGAGAAAAGAGAAGGCAAAAAGCAAGCGGCGGCGGCCGAGGATGCAGGCTGGCCGCGCGCCGTGGTGACCACGCGGCAAGCGGGTGAGCCGGCAGGTTCCGGCCTTATGCTTCGGCAGGCGCCTGGTTCGCTGAAAGCAGCAGTACTGGTACCGGCGTGTGCCGTAAGATCTGGTCCGTTACGCTGTCGACGAGGAAAGTGTGTACCCAGTCGTGCCCCCGGTCGAGGAGAATCAGCACATCGGCCGACAGCTCGCTCACGGCCGCCAGAATGCCGGGGGCCGGCGCCTGACCCACCACCCGGTGCAGCTTCGTGTCGGGCATCATCGCCGCCAGGCCGCAATGCCGGGCCGCATCCAGCCCTTGCCAGCCCGCATCCCCCGCTTCGGGCGGCAATACGCAAAGGGTGATGATATCGGCTTCCAGCGCGTCGAGCAAGGGCGCCACGGCCAGGGCGCCGGGCGCCAGCACGAAGGCGTCGTCCGCGACGGCCAGCGCCAGGCGATGCGGTGGACGCAGGGCGGCATCGGGCAAATGCTGCGGCACCAACAGCAGCGGATAGCCCGTTTGCCGGGTCAGCGGCAGCGTCCGGTTACTGAACCATTCGTCGAGCTGCCCATCAGTGGCCGTCAGGCCCGCCACCAGCAACAGAGGGCGATACTTATGCAACGTTTGCTGAACAGCCTCGTCCCAATCGGTTTCGATCAGCTCGGCCGTAGCTGATACGGGCAGCCCAGTAGCTATTTTCTCCAGCGACTGCCGGGCTTCGCGCACGTAACGAGCATTCTCCGCCTGCATCACGTGGGCGATTGCCGTGGTGGTGGTGGGTGGTAGATAGATGTGCACCAGATGCAGGTCGGCGTTCAGCGGCGCTGCCAGGGCGGCGGCGTACGCCCGCGCCCGCGCCGCGGCGGGCGAGAAATCGGTCAGGACAATAAGGCAGGGGTGCATCGGGAAAGCAGGTAAGGTGGTGGCAAAAAGGCATTGATCCAGCGGCGGCTATACGGTTAGCGAATAGCTCCGATCGCTTTAAGCTCCGGCGAGGGCGCCCGGCAAGGGGGCGCTCAGCGGTAGAGGTGCTGCTACCTCCGGTTGGGCCCCGCGCTGGCGGCCGACCAGCTTCACGAGTTCTACCGCCCAGAAGACGACACTCGAAACGGCGAGCGTGATGCCTAATTCCGCCCACGTCAGCGGCTCCGTAGTGAAGAGCTGGTTTAAGAAGGGAACGTAGATGATCATCAACTGAAGGCTAAAAGTCAGTACCAGGGCCCCCAGCATCGGCTTGTTCGCCAGCAGCCCCAGGCAGAACACCGACTCGCGCGGGGAGCGAATGGCGAGCGCGAGTCCTAGCTGACTGAAACAGAGCACGCTGAACGCCATCGTCTGCCAGTGCGCTACCGCCGCGTGAATGGCCCAGGCCTGCACCCCGATCGTGACACCGCCCACCAGCAACCCAACCCACAGAATAAACCAGCCCAGCCCGTCGGCAAAAATGGTTTTGCGGGGGTCGATGGGCGGGCGCTGCATACTGTTTTTCTCGGATGGCTCGTACGCGAACGCCAGGCCGGGCAGGCCGTCAGTAATCAGGTTGATCCACAGGATATGGAGGGCCAGCAACGGAACGGGCAAACCGAAGAGAGGAGCTAAAAAGAGCGCCCAGATTTCGCCCGCGCTGCCCGCCAGGATGTAGCGGACGAACTTCAGGATATTATCGTAAATTCGGCGCCCGTGCCTCACCGCTTCCACGATGGTGGCAAAGTCATCGTCGAGCAGAATCAGGTGCGAGGCTTCCTTGGACACTTCGGTCCCGGTGATGCCCATCGCAATGCCGATGTCGGCGTTTTTGAGCGCCGGGGCGTCGTTCACACCGTCGCCGGTCATGGCCACAAACTGGTGGCGAGCCTGCAACGCGCTGATGATCCGCAGCTTCTGAGCAGGATCGACCCGGGCATAGACTCGCACTTTTTCCACGATCTCGCCGAAGGCCGCCTCGTCCAGTTTGGTAAGCTCCGGCCCGGTAAGCACCATATCGTCGGCCGACGACACGATACCCAAGCTCTCGGCGATCGCCTGGGCGGTCAGTTTGTGGTCGCCGGTGATCATCACCGACACGATGCCGGCGGCTTTGCATTCGGCCACGGCCTGACGGGCTTCGGGGCGGGGTGGGTCGATCAGCCCGGCGAAGCCGATGAAGCGCAGGCCGGATTCGACGGTCGCCGGGTCCAGGGGGTGGGGCAGCTCGGGCAGCAGTTTGCCGGCGTAGCCCAGTACCCGGTAGCCCTTGCCGGCCATCGCGTCGGTACGGGCGCGCAGGTCGGGGATGGCGGCTTGCTGGTCGGCGTCGAGTTGCTCCAGTAAGGCGCTCATCGCGCCTTTGGTGAGCACCAGCACGCCCTGATCAGTTTGGTGCAGCGTCGTCATACACATCCGGTCCGAGTCGAAGGGCAGCTCGGCGATGCGTGGGTATTTGGCTTCGAGCGCCGTCCGCTCATATTTACTATCGGCGGCATACTGCACCAGGGCCACTTCCGTGGAGTCGCCAACCCAGGCGCCGTCGTCGCCTTTGGTCACGTCGTTGTTGAGGGCCATAGCAGTCGGCAGGGCGTCGGCGGTGGCCAAAACCGGCAGCGCGAAGTCGGGCGAGGCGTCCGTTTCTTCCACCGTCATCTTGTTGATCGTCAGCGTCCCGGTTTTGTCGGTACAGATGTAGGTGACCGACCCCAGCGTTTCCACGGCAGGTAGCTTCCGAATGAGGGCGTTGCTTGTTGCCAATCGCTTGGCTCCCAAGGCTAAAGAGACGGTAACCAGGGCGGGCAACGCTTCGGGCAAGGCCGCAATGGCCAGCGAAATCGATACCAGCAACAGCTCGCGCAGCGGCTCGTCGCGGAGCCAGCCCACCCCGAAAAAGAGCAGGCCGATGCCCACGGCCACGGCCGCCAGGCGCTTGCCGAGGGTGGCCAGTCGCTTCTGGAGGGGCGTGGCGGTTTCGTCGGTCTGAATCAGCTTCGCGATCCGCCCCAGCTCGGTGTTCATGCCGGTCGCCACCACGTAGGCCGTGGCCCGGCCGTTGGTCACGAACGTGCCTTTGTAGCCGAGGTTCAGCCGGTCGCCGAGCGGGTACTCGCCGG
>JANPLI010000040.1:0-7266 GCA_031426455.1 Hymenobacteraceae bacterium
GCCGACCCGCGCGTCGCGTTGCGACGCGACCACTTTTCTTACCGCGTATTGTCCTCCACGTCGCCGGGTTTCACGCGCTTGTAGGCGCCGCTCTTGACGTCCTTCACGAAACGCGCCCAGGCGAAGGGGTCGAGCAATGGAATGGTGGGCACCGAGTTGCGGCGCAGCACATCGTTCTGTTGCAGGGCGAAGGTGGCGCGGGCATTGGCCGCCGCCGACGACGGCATCGTCTGGTAGATGCGCCGCAGCACTTCGTCGTTCAGGTTTTTTTCGGGTGCCGTCAGGGCGCGCTCCGGCAGTTTCAGCGCCAGAAAGGCTTCTTTGAAAAGCTTTTCCGTCGTCCACGGGAAAATGCGGACTTCGGGCAGGATCGTGGCGTCTTCCTCCATCCGCAGCACGGCCGAGTAGCCGTCTTTCTGGTAAGTGGCCGGCACCACCACCAGGCGGTTACGGAAACCCAGCGCCCGGACGATGATGGAGTCGCCGGCCAGTACGGGCAGCGAGAAGTAGCCGTACTCGTTCGTCAGGGTGCCGCGGGCGGCTTTGGGCACGTACACGGCGGCGCCGGCAATGCCGAAAAGCGAGTCGCCCTGCGTGACGATCCCCGTGAACTGCACGATCCGTTTCTGCCCCTGCGCGTGGGCAGTGCCGGGGGTCAGCAGCGCCGTCAGGCCCAACAGCAGGGCCACCGCCAGGGAAACCCGGACCACTTCACCAAAAAATAATCTACTGGGCCGGTTGGGCATCGATTCAGGAAAAAAGTCGCGTTAGTACCTGCTACAACAAAGCTACGGGCGAAGTGCCTACGGACCGGAAGGCGCCTGAGGCCGCGCCGGCGGGGCCTGACCAGCCACGGCGCCGGTTTCCGGATAGACAGCACCGATATTTGCGGCCGATTAAGCGCTTTTTTTCCAGTCGGTTTGCTTTCATTTTTTCCAATGCGTTTTGTTCTGACTGTCATTTTGCTGACCGGGTTGCTTAGTGCGCCCGCCGCCCACGCCCAAATGGCCGCCGCCCGCCCCACCATTTTCACGGAGGAGGAAACCAACCCGGAACCGCTGTTTCGGGGCGGTCTGACGGCGTTGCGCGAGTTCGTGACCCGAAAAACCATCATTCCGCAGTACGCCACGGCCAACCAGTTCGGCGCTACCGTCGATGTGGAATTCATTCTCTGGCCCGATGGCCGGATGGACTCGCTGCACATCTCCAACCCGGTTTGCTGCGGCCTCGACGAAGAAGCCTTACGCGTCGTGGAGCTGACGCGTGGCAGCTGGACGCCCGGCCTGATCAAAGGCCAGCCCGTGGCGACGCGCGTGGAAGTGAACGTGCCGTTTCTGGTGAACTACCAGACCTCCGTCAGCGTCAAGCGCCTGGCCGAGTTGCGAACGTCATTCGCCGACTACCAGAAAACCCCGATGTACCGCGCCGAGCGCGAAGCCCACGAGGTGCTGGTCAAGCAGCAGAAGTAAGGCGGCGGCCCGCTGGCCCCGCTGGCAATAAAACCACCCGTCCGGCGTCCTGACCGCCAGTAGGCGCCGGGCCGGGTGGCCCGGGCCGACCTTTGTTTTCGTGGAAACGTCCCCCCCGCGCTACGAGCGCCACTTCTTCGTCTGCACCAATCAACCCAGCGGCGTCGGCGAAGCCATCGGCCAGGAGCTGAAGTACCAGGTCAAGAAGCAGAAAATGCTGGCCACCGTTACGTTGGGCGCCAGGCCGCGCGCCCGTGCTCAGCTCACGGGCTGCCTCGACCAGTGTAAGCACTGCAAGAACGGCCCCGGCGCGGCCATCGTCGTGTACCCCGAAGGCACCTGGTACGGCAACGTGACGCTGGCCGATGTGGCCGAAATCGTCCGCGAACACCTCCACCACGGGCGCGTGGTGGAGCGGCTGGTCATTTAAACAATTGAGTGATTGATCGATTTCGTGATTGAGCGATTTCGTGACCGTATGCAGCACCTGTTTGGCTTTGCGTCGCTGCGCCACCTCCGCGTCTCTGCTGGAAAATTCGTCATTCCGCCCGGAAACATCCGGCGCAGGCTTACGGAAAATTCGTCGTTCCGCCCGGAAACGCCTGCCCCCGGCTTACGTTTGCGTATCCGTGCTATTTGCTGACCCCGCCGAAACGGTCGTCTTTTTCGACCTCGATCATACCCTTTGGGACTTTGACGCCAACGCCGCCACCACGCTGCGGGCGTTGCATACCGCCTACCATTTCGGCCGCTGGTTTGGCGTCGAGGCTTTTATCGACACCTACACCCGCGTCAATCATCTGGCCTGGAAGCGGTTTCATCAGGGGCTGATCAGTCAGGCCGAACTACGGGTTTCGCGCTTCCCGGACACCTTCCGGGCGTTGGGCGCCGACCCCACGGCCGTGCCCGCCGGCTTTGGCGAGGAGTTCATCACGGCCTGTTCGAGCCAGACCGCCACCTTTCCGCACACCCACGCCGTGCTGGCCACCTTGCAGGCCCGTGGCTACCCGCTGCACATCCTCACCAACGGCTTCCGCGACTCGCAGCACCGGAAGCTGGCAGCGGCCGGGCTGGCGACGTTTTTCACCGAAGTCATCACCACCGATTGCGCCGGCTGCGCCAAACCCGACGCGCGCATCTTCCGCCACGCCCTGGCGCGGGCCGGCACCACCGCCGCCCGCAGCGTGATGATCGGCGATTCGCTGGAAGCCGACATTCTGGGCGCCCTCAACGCGGGCTGGGCCAGTGCCGTCTATTTCAACCCCGGCCGCGAGCGCCACTACGTCACGGTGCCCCACGAAATCACGGACCTGCGGGCGCTGCTGAAAATTTTTTACTAAAAGGCAGAATTTTCTTTCAGATTTTTGAGGATTTGTAAAATTGGCTTAGTAGGTTTGTGTTACCATCCGATTCCGAAGGATAGTAACATTTTTCCCAACCCCCAAACCCCATTTCAGCAATGGAAGAAAAATTCATCACCGTTTACCTGCGGGTAGTCGGCATTCAGTTTTACCAAGCAATTCAGGTTCCGGCTCGTGCAGATGGTACAGCCAACATTCGAGGCTTGATGGAAGCAGCGCGCAAACAGAACAATTTCGATTTCGACTACTCCACTGCTCCGGATGGCACCTTGTATCGGGCGAGCTTCATTCTCAGGGAAGGCAAGCATAGTGTTTCCAGCGGACTACTTTACAAACCGGGACTTTACGAGTTGAGCGACAACGTGGCGAGCGAAACGTCCGTGACTACCTGGCAGTATTATGTAATTCGTGGTGGAGAATACAAAGGTGAGACACCGAGCGGTCGCCCAAAAATTGAGGGCGGAACGCAAATCAATCACCCCGACGGGCGCGTTGAGCCTTTTTCGCTGGAAGAAGAAACCCCAGAAGCGATAGCAGCAGCAGCAGCAGCACAAGCAAAAAGAGCAGAACAAACAGCAGCAGGAGAATCGCCAACAAAAGCCGAACAATTCGGAAGCCCCAAATTGCAGGATGGTGACGTGATAATCTGGCGCTTAGTGGTAGTGGCGGTAAAACCGACCATCAGAATAGGCGAAACAAACCAAAAAAGCAAAGTGGATCGTTTGCCCACCGAAACGAACGCTCCATCGGTGTAAGGTCGCCGATACAAACCCCGAAAAGCCCCTGCGCAGGCAGCATCACCCCGTGATGCCGCTCGCGCAGGGGCTTTTTCCTGGTTACTAATATCTGCCGATGGGCACCCAAATCTCGAATCCCAGGCAATACCCGACAGCAGTTCGTCGTTACCCGCTCCAATGAGAAAATTGCTGCTTTGCGCGGCCCTGCTGCTGCCCGCCCACCTGGGGTGGGCGCAGCGAAAGGCCATCTTTTTCGACAGCCTGGGGCAGGTCACCACCTTCGAGCTGCACTGGGCGCAGGTGGTCACGGGCCGTTACAAAACCCAGTACGACCGACCCAGCAAGCGGCGAACGCTGGTCCGGACCACGCCGCAGGAGTTTCGCGACGAGCTGGCCAAAACCGAAAAGCGCATCACGTGGCCCCAGCCGGTGGGGCAGCCGTTCGAGGCTTTCCACCTGCCGGATCTGGCCGGGCAGCCGTGCCGCCTCACCGACCTGCGGGGTAAAATCGTGGTGCTCAATTTCTGGTTCGTCGGCTGTGGCCCCTGCGAGATGGAACGCCCGGCCCTCAACGAACTGGTGCAGCGCTACCGCGCCGACTCGGGCGTCGTGTTCGTCTCCCTCGCGGCCAGCCCGATCGATAAGCTGCGCCCGTTTCTGCTGACGAACCCCTTCGCCTACCGCGTCCTGCCGACGGACTTAGCCACCGTCAAGCAGCAGTTTGGCGCCTTTGGCTACCCGCGCAGCGTCGTCATTGGCCGGGACAGCCGGGTGGTGTACAACTGCACCGGCACCGGGGTAGGCATCACGCAAATCCTCCAGCGCGAAATCGAGCGGGCGCGGCGCTTGTAGGCAGAATGCCCGCCTTAGGTCACGATGGAATAAACCCTTAGGAGCCATTCCGCACGCAATGGGTAGTAGCTTCGCTGCTTCCGATGGAAAGGCTACTATTCTGATGTGCGCGTTTGGTGGCGTTAATGGCCCTGGTGCCAATAATCGGCATTGGGATAGTAGCGGCGTTGCGCGAGTTACCAGTAAAACCAGTTCCGGAACCATTAGCGTTGTGTGGGAATGCCATAATGAGCGTACCAGAACCGCCGCTCAACCCGATTGGGGAAACCATTTTCAAAGACATCTGCTATCAGTGTCACGCCATTAACGACATCGCAGTTGGGCCTGTGCTAAAGCAGGTATCCGAGCACTTTCCTGAACAGCTGTGGGAACCGTTACTAGGACCTGACCCCAAGAAAAAGCTACTGCGCTCGCCATATTACCGCAAGCTGAGCCGTCAGTACGACGAGCAGCGCCTACATATCCGGTTTAAATTCGATTTTACTGCTACTGAATTGGCGGCCATTCGGAAGTATATCGACAATCAGAACCGTTGATGGCTACTGACTGAGCGCCTGCACACGTTCGGCCGCCGCTCCTGATGAGGGGTGCTCATCTCCTCAGCAAACCAAAACGCCCGCCCGGAATGACTTCCGGGCGGGCGTTGCTGTAGCGAGAGGACCCGAAGGCCTTACTCGACCACCAGGCGCTGCGCCAGCGGCCCGCAGCGCAACACATACACGCTGGGCGCCAAGCCACGCACGTCGAGCGTTGTTGCGCCACTCGGAAGGGCGCGCACCAGGCGGCCGGTGGCGTCGGTAAGGCGTAACGACTGGCTGGCTGGCGCGCCCGTCACGCGCACCGTGCCGCTGGCAGGGTTCGGCCATACCAGTAGCGCGCCCGCCGAAAGCGCCGCCTCGGGGCGGATGCCCGTTGGCGCTACCACGCTTCGATAAATGCCAAAGTGCGCCACCGGTTTGCTGCCGTCGCCGACACTGGTAAACGCCCCGCCTGCCAGCACGTCCCCACCCCGCACCGCCACACTACGCACCAGTTGATTGAGGCCGGACCCCAGCGGCGCCCAGCTCGTACCGTTCCACCGGCCAATGTGCGCAACGGCCGGGTTGCCGGCTGCGCTGGTGAAGCCACCGCCCACCACCACGTCGCCGTTGGGGGCGACGGCGATGGCCGTGACCGAGTCATTCAGGCCGATGCCCAACGGCTGCCACGCCGTGCCGTCCCAGCGTGCGAGGTAGTTGGCCGCCGGATTGTTGGCAACATTGGTAAACTTACCGCCGGATATCAGGTCGCCGTTGGGCGCCAGCGCCAGCGCGTACACAGCGCCGTTGAGACCTCCAGCGAGTGACCGCCACTGACGATTTTGGGAATTAAGTACCCCCACATTAGGCGCCGAAGGGAGGTTGAGCTTTCCACCAACCGCTACCTCCCCGCCCGCCAATGCGCACAAGGCCGATACAGTACCATAACCAAAAGGCAGACCGGCATAATTCCAAGCACCTGACCACCAAGCCAGAGACTCAGAATCCGGATCGTCGTTGCCTTGAAAGTTTCGTCCACCAGCCACCATCTTCCCGTTCGTCAGCACGGCTAACGCGTTGGCGCCACCATAGGGGCCGGGAATTTGGGTATTCTCGTAATACGTCCAGAAACTACCCGACCACCGGGCAATGTAGCCGTAGCGGCCGCTACTGCGGCCCGCCGCCAATAACTTGCCGGTAGCAGCATCCAGCGTCAACGCCGTTACGCGCCCCCGCAACCGGGTACCGAATTGCTGCCAAACGCTGCCATTCCAGCGTGCCAGGTATCGAATGGCCGTATCGCCACCGGCTTGGAGGAAACTGCCCCCTACCACGACACTGCTGTCGGGTAATACGACCAGTGCCCTCACCTCGCCGCCCAGCCCATCTGCGGTGGGCGCAAAACGGTCGTCCCAATTGATGTCGCCCGGCGCCGTGGGGCGGTATTGGGCCTGGCCCCCAAAGGCGACGCCCACCACGAGTAAAAGCGCCGACAGCAACCAGCGGATAGGGAAAGATGCGGAATTCATAAGGAGGTAAAAAAAGGAGGTGTAAAGGAAACCGTGTTTCATCCGCCTGACGGCGCGGGGTGGGGCAACGTTGCCACTCTTATCAAATAAAGGTATCAAACCGCCGCCTTACTGTCCCCGCGGCGCCGCCGCATCCGCCTCCCCAACCGCCCCCTCCCGCTCCGCCCGCATCCGCTTTTGGTGGCGTGCCAGCGGGTAGGCCGCCGCCGACCCTCGGCGGGGCGGGGCGGCAGGCGGCGGCCCCCTCGGCCGTTGTCATAAATTTTCGACCACCTCTAAAATTTATGACAACCCGCCCTCCGTCCCGGTTGTCATAAATTTTCGACCTTCGCAAAAATTTATGACAACCCGTTACCCTGCCCGCCGATGGGTCGTCGTGCTACCCCTTCGCTCGCCCTGGCCGCCACCGTGCGCGCGTGGTTTGGCCTGACGCAGGCCGAGCTGGGCCGGGCGTTGGGCGTCTCGCAGGCGCTGATCGCCAGGACCGAAGCCCATACCCGCGCCCTGCCCGCCGCCGCCGATGCGCGCCTCGAAGCCCTGGCCCGGCTCGGCCCCGGCCTGGGCGACCCGCCGGCCCCGCCGCCGCTGGTGCTGACGCCCTTGCTGGCCCCGGCCGACGAAACGCCCCTGCCCGCGCCGCCCGGCCCGCTGACGGCGGCCGAACAGGCGGACCTGCGGCGGCGGCTGGCGCGGCTGGAGCGCGAAGCCTACCGGCTGCGGGTGGCATTCGACGCGGCCCTGCCGCGCCGGGCACTGCTGGCGGCGCGCTGGGCCGCCGCCCTGCCGGCCCTGCAAACGGC
>JANPLI010000041.1:0-2263 GCA_031426455.1 Hymenobacteraceae bacterium
CATCGTGCAGGTGCCGCTGGACGTGCTGCGCATTGCCCTACCCCTGGCGCTTTATTTCGGGCTGATGTTCGGCCTGAGCTTCGCGCTGGGCAAATGGTTGGGCGCTCCTTACGCCCAGAATACCAGTATCGCCTTCACGGCCACCGGCAACAATTTCGAGCTGGCCATTGCCGTGGCCATCGGGGTATTCGGCCTGAATTCCGGCCAGGCATTCGCAGGCGTGGTGGGACCGCTGATCGAAGTGCCCGCCCTGATTGCGCTGGTGCGCGCGGCGTTCTGGCTACGGCGCCGATGGTATCCGGAAACGGAGGCATCTGCCCCCACAAGTTGAAGCGGCAGCTTTTCAGCCGATGAAAGCGCCCAGCATTCGTGGAATAACGTGGAACATCGTGGAACACTTAAAAGGGCCTTCTCTCCCTTTGGTGCAGCCCTAACGCGGCGGAGTTCAATTCGTGGAACATCGTGGAACAATGCCAAACGCAGCGGCAACGGCGTTCACGCGGTCGGCCCGCGCACCCGCCGGTACCTTTGCAGCGCCTTTTTCCGCTGCCCAATGCTTGCTCCCGCTGCTGCTGATTCCCTCCCCGACTGCGCCGGTATCACGGCCTGGATGCGCGCCTTTCAAGCCCGCCTGTGTGCCGACCTGGAAGCCCTCGACGGCACGGCGACCTTTGGCGCCGACGCCTGGGACCGCCCCGAAGGCGGCGGTGGCCTGACGCGCGTACTGACCGGCGGCGCGCTTCTCGAAAAAGCCGGCGTGGCCTTCTCGGCCGTTCACGGCGAGCTGAGTGCCGCCGCCGCGCGGGCGCTGGAACTGCCGGCGCGCGATTTCTACGCCACCGGCGTGAGCGTGGTGCTGCATCCGCGCTCGCCCTGGGTGCCGATCACGCATATGAACGTGCGCTACTTCGAGGCCGACAACGGGCGCCGCGCGTGGTTCGGCGGCGGCGCCGACCTGACGCCGATCTACGTTCAGGATGCCGAAGCCCGCGCCTACCACCGGCACCTGCAAACCGCCTGCGACGGCGCGCTGCCCGGCGCCTACGCCCGCTTCAAGCCCTGGGCCGACCGCTATTTCTACTCGCCTCACCGCCGGGAAACGCGTGGCATCGGTGGCATTTTTGCCGACCGCCTCGGCGCTGAACTGGACGATGCCACCGGCCCGCATCGCGCAGGCCTTGCCCCCTACTGGCCGCTGGTTCAGGCTATTGCGGGAGCGTTTTTTCCGTCGTGGGCCGAAATTGCGACCGCCAACCGCACCCGCCCTTACGGTCCCCGCGAGCAACGCTGGCAAGCCCTGCGGCGCGGGCGCTACGCCGAGTTCAACCTCGCCATCGACCGGGGCACCCGCTTCGGTCTCGAAACCGGCGGACGCACCGAAAGCATCCTGATGAGCCTCCCGCCCCTGGCCGCCTGGGACTATGACGTGCGCCCCGAGCCGGGTTCCGCCGAAGCCCAAACCCAGGCCCGACTGGTGCAGGACATCGATTGGATCAACGTCGAACCGGGCAACGCGCCGCTGTAACGACGGTGCTCCGCGCCGTCGAAACCACCGGCTCCAACGCGGTTTTGTGAAACCGCGCTACTGGTCGGCGTTTCTTTGCGACTTCAAATCCTTCTTCCTTCCGTGCGTCGTCTTCTTTTGCTGACTGTCCTACTGCCCGCACTGGGCCTTTTTTCTTTCGCCAGAGCCCAAACTACGGGGGGCATCAAGGTGGGCGGCAATGCGGCTTACTTCAGCAGCCCAATCTTGTACGAATCCACCCCCGATTTCAAAGCTGGCTTCGTCGGCGGCGTATTTCTGAGTATGCCGCTTAGTGAGCGGTGGGCGGTGCAGCCTGAGGCGCAATATTCGCAAATGGGTTCTTACCTGGCGCGGGGATCGTTATTTTCGGGTAGCACTACCCGTTCGCCCATCCGGCTCAATCAAGTAGCCGTGCCGGTGTTGTTGAAGTATTTCATCGTCAAAAATCGGATCCAGCTGCACGACAACGATCATTTTGCCACTCATAGTATGTTTCACAGTCATAATCCTGCTCCTCCACCTGCTCCCGTTCCTCCTGCGACAGCTAGTGGGGCAAGTGGTGATGCGTCGGACACATCGATTTTCCAGACTATGACCGAAGATGAACAAACAGCATACGAGTCAGCAGTGGAAAGTAGTTTGAAAAAACTTCCTGGACCAAATTTACTTGCTTCCATCACCTGCTGCATTACTAAATCCATTTTCCGTGATCCAGGTAAGGCATCACTAGACCGTTCA
>JANPLI010000042.1:0-4987 GCA_031426455.1 Hymenobacteraceae bacterium
CCTACCGCTACACCTACAACCAGCAGGTGCTGGAGCAGCGCCGCCAGCAGATTTTCTTCAGCGGCGGGCTGGAAGTGAGCGGCAACCTCGCCGCTGTCCTCACCGCCGTCGCCGGGCAGCGCAACGAGAACGGCAAGCTCGCCGTGGTCGGGCAGGAGTTCAGCCAGTACGCCAAGCTCGATCTGGAGCTGCGCGAGTACTACCGCCTTTCCGCCGACCCCACGAAGGGCAACCGCTTCGTGGCCCGCGCGCTGATCGGTGTCGGGCTGCCCTACGGTAACTCCACGGTGCTGCCCTATCTGCGGCAGTACGGCGTGGGCGGCCCCAACTCGGTGCGCGCGTTTGCGGCGCGCGGGCTGGGGCCGGGCGCCTACCGCGCACCGGCGGAAAGCACCACCAGCTTCTACGACCAGGTGGGCGACATCCGCCTCGAAGGCAACCTCGAATACCGCCAGGACCTGATTCCGTACCTCAAAGGGGCGATTTTCCTGGACGCGGGCAATATCTGGCTCTTCAACCGCGACCCCACCCGACCCGGCGGCGAGTTCGCGGCCAGCACCTTCTTCAATCAGCTCGCCATCGGCTACGGCCTGGGCCTGCGGCTCGACATTCAGTTCTTCGTCGTCCGGCTCGACTATGCCCTGCCGCTGCGCGCCGGCTACGGCACCCCGCAAGGCCCTGACAAAAGCGGGCGCCTGAATCTGGCGATTGGGTATCCATTCTGAGGCTGAAAGGAGACCTTTCGCTCCCGCGGCTTCCGTCCCGGGTTAGAGGAGCGGCGCACGCACCCGGCGGCGAAGCCGGAAACGCCGAAAGCCGAGCGCAATCGATTGCAAAGCCACTATTTTCAAGAAACCGTTAGATTTTTTTGAAAATTTCCGCAGTTTTTTGCGAGTTTACTTGACAAACGCGCAAAATTTTGGTAGATTCACTAAAAATTCACCAAAAACCCCTGCTCGCTGATGAAAAATCGATTGCACTCCGCTTACTGGACGTCGCTGCTGGTTGGTGCCGGGCTTTGCGTCCATTCCTGTACGATGCCGGAGGTGATCCGGCCCGACGAAGGCACTGCCGCCCGCGCGGCAACCACCGGCAGTACGCCCGCTCCGGCAGCGGCCGCCACCGCCGCCAACGGCGTGATGATGCAGGCGTTTTACTGGGATGTACCGATCAACACGCCCGCCGGCTCGTGGTGGCAGAACCTGGGCAGTAAAGCCCAGGAACTAAGCGACGCCGGCATCACGGCTCTATGGCTACCGCCCGCCTACAAAGGCAGCAGCGGCTTCGACGTGGGCTACGGCGTGTACGACCGCTACGACCTCGGCGAGTTCAACCAGAAAGGCACTGTGGCCACGCGCTACGGCACCATTGGGCAGTTGCAGGGTGCCATCACGTCGCTCCACGGCAAGGGCATCCAGGTGTACGAGGATATGGTGATGAACCACCTGACCTCAGCCGATTATCAGGAGAACGTCAACGGTAACAACGTGTACACGGGCTTCAGCTTCCCGGGACGCGGCAATACCTACAGCAGCTTCAAGTGGCGCTGGTACAACTTCAATGGCACCCAGCAGGCGCCCAACAACGGCTGGTATCAGTGGAACGCCTGGGACTTCCAGCCCTACGCCAACAACGACGCTTACGACAACCTGCTCGGCAGCGAAATCCGGTACCAGGACGTGAACCAGCGGAATGAGACCATCAACTGGGGCAACTGGATCGCCACGAAGCTCAGCCTGGATGGTTACCGCCTCGACGCCACCAAGCACATCCTGACCTCGTTCGTGAATCAGTGGCTCGATGCCGTGAAGATCAACGGCCGGTTTGCCGTCAGCGAGGCGTGGTTTCGGAACGTGTCGGACCTGAACAACTACGCCGCCGCCACCGGCGGGCGCACGAGCCTCTTCGACGTGCCGCTGCATTACACCTTCCAGAATATGAGCAACGGCAACGGCGCCTGGGATATGCGCGGCCTCCAGTTCGCAGGCTTCACCGAGGCGAACGGGCCGCTGTCGGTCTCGTTCGTCGATAACCACGACACCGACCATCAGAGCGGCGCGCTCTACTCGCCGGTGGTGAACCTGAAGATGCTGGCCTACGCCTACATCCTGACCCGCGAAAAGGGCTACCCCTGCGTTTACTACCGCGACTACTACGAGTACGGCCTCGGCGGGCAGATCAAGAAACTGATTCAGGCCCGGAAAGAACACGGCTACGGCGCCGGCAACGAGTACACGGCCCTCAACGACGCCGATCTGTACATCTACTCGCGGGCCGGCGACGCCACCCATACCGGCCTGCTGGAACTGCTCAACGACGGCAGCTCGGCCCGCAGCAAAGGCGTGACGACGCCCTTCCGGAACGCCAGGCTGACCGACGTGACCGGCAACAACGGCACCACCACCATCACCACGAACGCCAGCGGTTACGCGGTCTTCCCGGTGGGCGCCCGCTCCTACGCCGTGTGGTCGCCGACGACCACGACCACCCCGCCGCCACCGCCCCCCCCGACCGGCGGCACCACCACGGCCGTGACGTTCAACGTGACGTACTCGAACACCGTAACCGGGCAGGACGTGTACGTGGTGGGCAGCACCGCCCAGCTCGGCGCCTGGAACACGGCCAACGCCATCAAACTCAGCGGCGCGGCCTGGCCCAGGTGGAGCGGCACCGTGAACCTGACCAGCGGCACGGCCGTGAACTACAAGTACATCCGGAAGGACGGCGCCGGCAACGTGCTCTGGGAAGGCGGCGCCAACCGCGCCTTCACGCCCACCGGCACTACCCTGACCCGGACCGACACGTGGCAATAAGGCCAGAACGGGGCCCATCGCCGCCCCCTTGCCGCTAAACTGGCCAAACGCCGCCCGCTGCCTTATGGCAACGGGCGGCGTTTGGTTTTTCGGGGGTCAGAAATGGCTACTATCTTACCTTCGCCCGAATATGCTGTTGCTGCTACTGCTACCTGACCGACTCCGTGGGCGCGGCCGGTTGCTGGGCCTGGCGGGCGCGCTGCTGCTGCTGGGCGGCCCATTCGGGTACGCACAGGCCGCTGCCCCCCCCTCTCCTCCTGCCCCACCGCCTGATTCGCTGCGCGCCCGCCTGCGGCGCCCCGGCCTGCCCGACACGGCGCGGGTGCGGGCTTACTGGCAACTGGCGCGCTACGAGAAGAATATCCAGCTCGACAGCGCCCGCCGCCTGGCCGAAAAGGGCGTGGCGCTGGCCCGGCGCATCGGCGACGCGCCCGGCGAAGCCTACGGGCAACACGGGCTGGCCGTGATCCAGTACCTGAACGCCGACTACCCCGCTGCCCAACGCACCTACGTGGCCGCCCTGCGCGCCGCCACCCGCGCCGGGCTGTGCCCCCTGATCGGGAGGGCCTATATGGGCCAGGGGCTGGTGGCCGACGCCACCGGCAACGTGGCCGGCGCGGTGGCCTACTTCGAGCAGGCCCGCGCCGTGTTTGCCGGCTGCACGCCCCCCGACTCGGCGATGGAGCTGGTGGTGGTGACTAATATCGGCAACACCTACCTCCAGGCCGGGCAACTGGCCAAAGCCGAACGCCCGCTCCGACTGGCGCAAACGCTGGTGCGCCCCAGCACCGGCCCCGACCCCCGCCTGAACCTGCTCGACCTCATCGGCCTGCTCCAGCTCGGGCAGCACCACCCGGACTCGGCCGTCCGCACCTGGCAGCAGGAGCTGCGGCTGGCCCGCGCCGCCCACCAGCCCCGCGCCGAAGCCTACGCCCTGGGCAACCTGGCCAGTGCGCGCCTGCAGCAAAACCAGCCGGCGGCGGCGCTGCCCTACGTGCAGCAGGCCATTCGGCTGGCCCGAACCCTGGGCAACCGCTCGCAACTGACGGATTATAGCCTGGTGCAGGCCCGGATTCTGCACGCCCTGGGGCACCCGGCGGCATTCGATTCGCTGATGGCCTACGCCGTGCTGCACGACACGCTGGTGGGCCAGGCCCGCAACGAGGCCATCGTGCAGCAGCAGGTGCGCTTCGACGTAGCCAACCAGCAGGCCCGCATCCGGGCCTTAAGGCAGCAGCAGCGCATCAGTCGGCTACAGGCCACGGAGCAGGCCGAACGGGCGCAACGCTACGCCCTGGTGGCGGGCGGCCTGCTGGTGGTGGTGGCGGGCGGCGGCGCCCTGATCGGGTTGCTGACGCGCTCGCGGCGGCGCCTCCAAACGTCCGAAACGGCGCTGCGGCAAGCCAACGACACCCAGCAGGAGCTGATGCGCATCATCGGCCACGACCTGCGGGGGCCGGTGGCCACGTTTCAGCAGATCACACCGCTGCTGCACGGTGTGCTCGGCCCGATGCCGGCGGCGGACGATACCGAGTTGGTCCGCGAACTCGACGCCAGCGCCCAACATCTCGGCGCGCTCGTCGATAACCTGCTGCATTGGGCGCGGGTGCAGGGCGGCCTGGTGAAGAGCGACCCCGTGCGCCTGCGCGCCGCCACGGCCGTGCAGAGCGTAGTCAGCCTCTACGAACCCGTGGCCCGCCACAAACGCCTGACGTTAACCCCCGACGCCCCGCCCGACCTGGGCCTGACCGCCGACCTCGACCTGCTCACCACGGTGCTGCGGAACCTGCTGGGCAACGCCATCAAGTTCACCCCGGCCGGCGGCACCGTGCAGGTGGCAGCGACCGGCGGGCCGGGCGGCGTGACGTTCAGCGTGACCGATTCGGGCGTCGGGATGTCGGCCGATGCGTTAGCGGTGGTTTTCGGCAGTGGCGGTGGGGCGCCGGTCACGTCGCAGTCCGGCACGGCCGGCGAGCCGGGCACGGGCCTGGGGCTGCCGCTTTGCCGCCGGTTCGTGGCCCTGCTCGGCGGCGAGCTGCGCGCCGTGCCCAATGCGGCGGGGAGCGGAATGCGCTTCTGGTTTGTGCTGCCTTCGGGGCCAGGCGCGGGCCGGTTGGGGTCGTAGGGCGGTGTCTGTGTACGTAGCCGGGGGCCTCCGGCACCTGGCGTCCGTC
>JANPLI010000043.1:0-97342 GCA_031426455.1 Hymenobacteraceae bacterium
GGTTACCGTGTAGGTGCCGACGCTCGAAGTTGAAGGCGTAATGGCGCCGGTCGAGCTGTTGACGGTCAGGCCGGTCGGCGCCACGGTGAACGTGCCGCCGGTGGCGCCCGTCACGGTGGCGGCTATGGTGCTGGTGGCCGACGCGCAGGCGCTGGAAGCGCTGTAGGCGAAGGCGGCCGAAGGAATTGGATTCACCGTCACGCTTACCGCGGCCGAGGTGCCGGAGCAGTTGCCCGCCGAGGTGGCGGTTACGGAGTAGGAGCCGCTGGCCGTGGCCACCAGGGTAGTGGCGGTGGTGCCGTTGACGGGCTGGCCGTTGAGCAGGAACTGGTACGTGCCGCCGTTGCCGGCGCCCGAAGCGGTCAGCGTCACCGAGCCGCCCGCGCAGAACGTGGTGTTACCGCTTGCCGTCAGCGTGGCTGTAATGGCGGGGTTGATGACGGCCTGCACCGCCGTGCGGGTGGTGCTTTCACAGGTAGTCGAAGTATTCACGGCGCTGACGTAGTACGTCGTGCTGGTCGTCAGGCTGGGCGTCGTAAACGAAGCGCCCGTCGCCAGGGGCTGCCCGCCCGTTGCGTTGGCGTACCAGACGGGGGTTACGCCGTTCGGCAGTGAAGTATAGGCCAGCGTCACGGTGCCGGTGCCGCAGCGCGCGGCACTGATCGCGGCCAGGGCGGCGGGGCGGGGGTTGACTGTTACGGTCACACCATTGCGCGAGGTGCCGGTGCAGCCGCCCGCGTTGGGGGAGGCAGTAGCCGTCACGGTATATACGCCGTCTGCCGTGGCTTCCAGCGTAGTCGGCGTCGTGCTGCTGATGGGCTGACCGTTCAGCAGAAACTGGTATGTAGCACTGCCGCCGCCAGCAGCCGTCAGCGTAACTGATCCACCCGCGCAGAAGGTGGTGCTGCCGCCCGCCGAGATCGTCGGGGCCGGTACCGGGTTGATGATCGCCTGCACGGCCGTGCGGGGCCCTTCGCAGCTGGCGTCACTCACGGCACTCACGTAGTAAGTCGTGGTGGTGGTCAGGCTGGGCGTGGTGTAGGAAGGACCGTTTTGCCCGCTGATTGGCTGCCCTTGTGTGGCCACCGTGTACCAACGGTAAGAGCCACCGGTGGGCGTGCCCGAAGCCGTCAGCGTCACGGCGCCGGGGCCGCATTGGCTCACGTTTGGGGCCGTGGGGGCGCTGGGCGTGGGGTTCACCGTCACACTCACCGTATTGCTGACGGTGCAGTTGCCGGTCACGGTAGCGGTGTAAGTGCCGGTTGCGGGGTTGGCTACGGTCACCGAGGTGCCGGTGGCGGTGTAGTTGTTCGGCCCGGCCCAGGTTACGGTGGTGCCCTGCGGGGCGTTCGTCACGGCCAGATCCAGCGGCTGACCCGAGCACACCGGCGAGTTGCTGGTGATGGTGGGCACCGGCACCGGGCAGCCCGCCACGATGGTCAGGGTGTAGTCTTCCGTCTCGCCGGTGAAACGCAACACACAGGCTTGCGTGGCGTTGATCGAGTTGATCGAGGTGCCGTTACGCACCCGCAGCCGAACCGGCCCGGCCGAAGCGTTGGCCGGTACCGTGAACTGCGCCGAGTAGGCTACGTTCGCCGGCCCGCCCTGCGAGACGTTGATGAACTCCGTGACTTCGAAGGTGCCGTTACCATTGCTGTCGAGCCAGGCCACGATGGTACCGCTGACCGACGACGTAAGCGAAAGCGTGTAGGTCTGGCCGGCCGTCAGGCTGGCAGTGGTATTGCCGGTCGTGGGCCAGACGGTGTAGCCGGTAGAAGTAAGCTGATCGCAAGCAGTGACTTTATTGAGTGTCGTGGTCGGGATGACCACTGCTGCAATGAAACCACCTCCAATCGCGCACGACGAGGTTTGCAGGTTCGTGGTACAATACGCCAGCGCGACGCTGATATAGCTTCTCCGGGTAAAGGTGTTCGAGCCAGCGGAGTTGGCAGCGGTCAGCGCCACGGTATAAGTGCCGCCGTTGTTGAATGTTACCTGCGGATTCTGGCTGGTGGCTGAGGTGCCGTTTACGAAGGTCACCGTGCCGGGGGTGAATACCCAGTTCCAGTTGGTCGGCTGGTTCGTGGACTGATCCGTGAACGTCACTACATCGGTCTGGGTCACGCTGGTGGCCGAAGCGATGAAGTTGGCGACGGGCGTGCTGGGTACCACCACGGTTACCACTACCTGGTCGGTGGCGGTGCAGCCGTTGGCCGTGTACGACGCTGTATAAGTGTACGGGCCGGGCGTGTTGTGCGCGGGCGTCGTGGCGGGGTTGGCCGTCACGGGACCGGTGAACAGCCCGCCACTCCAGGTCACCGAGGGTAGCGGGGCGGCTGTCAGGCCGGGGTTGAGTACGTTCAGATTCTGGGGCGCGGCGGTGGTCGATGCCTGCCAGTTGGCGCTGGTGTTCAGGTCGGCGCCGCGTAGGCTCGACCCGGCCACGCCGCCGCCATTGACGATGCTGGTACCTGACCAGTCGGCCGCCGGGATGCCCGTCAGCGTAAAGCCGTTCACGGCAATAGCATCAATGATGTCGTTGGCCGGTGAATAGAGGATCAGCCCCATCCCGGAACTTGAAAAGAACGGATTGTCCGAGCCGCCCGTGTGGTAAAAAAGGTCGGCCGGGCTATCGGTGCCGCTGCCGATGTGCAGCAGCACGGTGCCCTGGGCGGGTAGCACGGCACTGGCCGGAAACGTGTACGCTCGCGAGTCGGTGGTGGAATTAGCGCGAATTTCCAGCTTATACCCCACCAGATTGAAAGGCTGGGTATTAGTGTTGGTGATTTCCACGAAATCATCATCGCTCATACTCACATAGGCCGGCAGTGGGTTCGGACTACCGGTGCCGGAGCGAATCAGCGTAAACTCCGTGATTTTGATGCCGCCCGCCGTGGCGGCAGTGGCCGTTAGTGTAGCGGTCTGGCCGACGTTGATGGTCTGATCGGCCCCGGCGTTGACGCTCGTCGGCTGGTCGGCGTAGGTCACTGAGGCCGAGGTGCTGGTGTTGCGCGCCGTGGAGGCGTCGCTTACGGTCACGAAATAGGTCACCGGGTTGAACCCCTGCGCTGGAATCACGCCCGAATAAGTCGGGGCGGTTGCGCCCAGCGTCATTGGCACCGTCTGCACCGCGCCACCCGCCACGGAATAGCTCAGCACCGCCGAGAAGATGCCCGAGGCATCGCTCGGCAATATGCTCACCGTGTGGCTCGTGGCCACGCAGGCACCACCAGCCGGAGTGATGCTGACCCGGCCGATGGTGGGCGGGGTGACGTCGCCGGCCGGAGCAAAGCGGAAGACGGAGCCATTGATCGGCGCGTCATTTGGCCCTAACGGAAGGCTGGCCGTTGCGCTGGTGCTGGCAACCGGCTGCGTCCACGAACCGGTTACCGAGCGTACATCGCTCGTGCCAGTGCCGCGCAGCCCCACTGTTAGCGAAGCGCCGATGGGAATAGTAAAAGCAGTAGTAAATATTCCATAATGATATTCAATTTGCCCGGTTGTTTCATAAAGCCAAACCTGGGCATTGCCAATGGCCGTTGGGCGCCCGAATTGATTGAATATCGCTGCCTGTAATTTGAAGATACGGTTAGGCGCCGTGCCCGTCGTGACGTAAGAGTACGTCGCGTTGGTGGTGTTCAGGTCAATGGCAAAAAACGCGAGCAGGTTATCAGTCGTGTAACTCAGAGCATTATTATAAGGCAACTGACTTCCTGGCCCAAAACCCACCCAACCGTTGGTATTTACGTACAGCGAAGTGTAGTTGCTTCCATTATACGGAAAAGCAAAACCTAGTGGCTGCTGACCGGAGTAGCCGTCATCTCCATCGCCGCCGCCGCCATTAGCTGCGCCAAAGCCAAACGGCGTCCCCGTAATCGAGGAGTAAGGCTGATTGTAAAATGCATTGAACGCATAACCGGAAACCTGCGCCGTGGCCGGTCGCGCTCCTAAAGCAGCGACCGCCAGCACCGCCAGTCCCAGCCACCGTCCGAATCGGGTGTGTAAGTTGGACATAAGCAAGCTGAAGTTGAAAGGTAAAAGGAATCTAAAAAGGCTGCTAGCCGCTGAAAATCAGCCTGCCTGCCATCCCGCTGCGAAGGTAGTCTATTTCAGCAGCCGCCCGACGCCGAAAAAGACGTTTTTCTGAAACAAAAATGCGGCTTACGGGATGAGCAGCGACGAATCGCCGTAGCTCAGAAACCGATAGCCCTGCCGCAGCGCGTGGTCGTAGATCGCCCGCCACCGGGTTTCGCCCACCAGCGCGGCTACCAGCAGCAGCAAAGTCGATTCGGGTTGGTGGAAATTCGTCAGCAGCGCGCTGACTACCCGGAACAGGTAGCCGGGTGCAATCAGCAGGTGCGTATGGGCCGTCAGGGCGGCGGCATGCTGCTCGGCCAGGTGCGTCAGCAGGGCGTCGAACGCGGCCACCGCTGGCACGTCGGGCGCATCCGGGGCGTAGGGCGCCCACTGCGGAACTACGGGTTCGTAGGCGCCGCCCGCCGCCAGTCGCGCGCCGAGCCAGTACAGGCTTTCCAGCGTCCGGGCCGACGTAGTACCCACCGCCACCACGGGCTGGCCCGCCGCCAGGGCGCCGCGCACCTGCGCAATCGCTTCGGCGCTGACCACGATTTCCTCGCTGTGCATCGCGTGGCCCGCCATCTCATCGGCCTTCACGGGCCGAAACGTGCCCGCCCCGACGTGCAGCGTGACGTGCGCCCGCTCAAAACCGCGCGCGTCGAGGGCGTCCAGCACAGCGGGCGTGAAGTGCAGCCCGGCCGTGGGCGCGGCCACGGCGCCCTGCGCGCGGGCGTACACGGTCTGGTAGCGTTCGGCGTCGGTTTCATCGGCGGCGCGGTGCAGGTAAGGCGGCAGCGGCAGCAGGCCGGCGCGGGCCAGCACGTCGGCAAAAGGCAGGGTGGCGGGCGTCCAGGCGAAACGCACCAGCGGCTCGCCGTCCGGGGTTTCGCCGGCAGGCGTGGCCGTCAGGATGGCGGGTTCCTCTTCATTGGAAGCCAGGATTTCCGCCGCGTCCGCCGTCTGGCCCGCGTTCGGGTCCAGTACCAACGTCAGCGGTACGCCATCGCGCCATCTTTTGCGGTTACCGATCAGGCATTGCCACACGGCGCTACCGGTTTGCTGCAATGCAGGTTCCAGCGCTGCGCCGTGCGGTTCGAGGCAGAAAACTTCAATGGTGGTGCCGGATTCTTTCTGAAACCGCAGCCGGGCCTGCACGACGCGGGTGTCGTTGAAAACCAGTAGCGCACCGGACGGCAACTCGGCGGGCAGGTCCGTGAACACGTGGTCGGCGGGCGCCGCCCCGGCGCGGCTGACGAGCAGCCGGGCGGCATCGCGTACGGGTTCCGGAAACTGCGCCACCTGCGCTTCGGGCAGATGGTAGGTATAATCAGTAATGCGCAGGCGGCGCGGGTCGGGGGGCGGAAGTGGTGCCATAAGGCCGCAAAGGTCAGGGGCGCAGCGGCTTCAGCTCGGCCCCAGGGTAAACCCCCAAAGCTCCGTTGGTTATCCGAATTGACGCCCGTTTCCAATTTCCCGTCAAGACGCGAAGCAGTAAAAAGCCGAATGGGGTAATGCGGAATAGTTGGGACGCGGATGACGCGGATTTGGGCGGATTAGTGATCCGCGTCTTCCAATCCGCGTCTTCCAATCCGCGTTTATCCGCGTTCTTTTGCTTCCATTCAGGTAGCACTACGCATTTTGGCAAACCTGTCAGCTTCTCACTTCTCGAACAGCAATAAATGCTGCTGCGGCAGCCCTTCGCGTACGGCGCGGAACCGAAACCCCGCCGCTTCCCACTCGCGCCGGGCCTGCGCCACGCTCATCTTATGGATAGCCTTGATCGGCACCGCCGGGTCTTCCGCCCGGTATTCTACCAGCGCGACGACGCCCCCCGGCTTCAGACTTTGCCGAATACCGGCCATCATTTCCGCCGGGAATTCGAATTCGTGGTAGGCATCTACCAGCAGCACCAGGTCCACGGAATCGGCCGGTAAATGGGGCGATTTTTCGCTGCCCCGCACGGCGCGCACATTAAACACGTGCAGCGTTTGCTTGCGGCGTTCGATTTCGGCCAGCATCGCCGGCTCGATGTCCACGGCCAACACCCGGCCGCGCGGCACCAGCGGGGCCAGCCGGAACGTAAAATAGCCGGTGCCCGCGCCAATATCGGCCAACACGGCATCGGCGCGCAGGGGTAGTTCCTGCAACGCTTTCAGCAGCAGATCGGTCCGCTCCTCGCGCTGCCGGTCCGGGCGTTCGAGCCAGTCGGCACCTTCGTGGCCCATCACCTGCGCAATCTGCCGGCCGAGGTACACCTTGTTGATCCCATTGGGGTCGAGCGGGCGGGCAGTGGAATCCGCGTCAGCGGGGACCGACGGGGCAACCACGCCTGACGTCTTGGTCAGGGTAGTAGGCTGGCATTGAGCGGCCATCAGGCCCAGGGAGAGCAGCAGGAATGGGCGCATCAAAGTCCAAACGCGCGAATCCGGCGGAAGTTTGACGGTCGGTCGCATCGCGTCATACCGGGTCCACATCGACCACGATACGGGCGCCCTTGCCTTCGGGCATCGTCTGGACAGCCGTCATAGCATCCCGAATTTTCTCCTTCGCTTCAGCCAGCGTGGAATGCGCGCGCGATAATTTGACGTGAATTTCGAACAGGAATAAATTCCGAATCCGGAACACGTAAGGCGCTTCCGGACCCAGTACAGCGTGGCGTTCGAGGCGCGCGACCAACTCCTCCACCAGCTTATTCGCTGCGGCCTGCGCTAAATGTTGCTCGGCGTGTTTGACGGTCAGCGTGACGATGCGCACGAACGGCGGATACTCGTAATTGGCGCGTTCCTGCAACTCTTTTTCGTACAGTCCGGCGTAGTCGTTATTCGCTACCAGCGCGAAAATCGACTGCGTCGGGTCGGCCGTTTGAATCAGCACTTCGCCCTTTACGGCAGCGCGCCCGGCGCGGCCCGCTACCTGCGTAAAGAGCTGAAAAGCGCGCTCGTGCGCCCGGAAATCGGGGTAGTGAATGATGGCATCGGCGTTCAGAATGCCCACCAGCGAAACGCGCTGAAAGTCGAGCCCTTTGGTTACCATCTGCGTGCCGACCAGCACGTTGGTGACGCCTTTTTCAAAGTCGGCGATGATGTGCTGCAACGCGTTTTTACCGCGCGTCGTGTCCAGATCCATCCGTTGCACGGCGGCGGTGGGCACTAGTTCTTTAACATCTTCTTCCACCTTTTCGGTGCCAAAACCAATCGGCGTAATGCTGATGCCGCCGCACGCCGGACACTGCCGAACGCGCGGCTGCACGAAGCCGCAGTAATGGCAACGCAACTCGTTGGCGCGGTTGTGCAATGTCAGCGAGACGGCGCAATTCGGACACTTCGGAATCCAGGCGCAGGCGTTACAATTGATATAAGGTGCGTAGCCGCGCCGGTTCTGGAACAAGATAACCTGTTCGCTACGGTCGAGCCGGACCTGAATTTCTTCGATTAATTCGGGCGTAAAATCGTGGCGCATGGCTTTCTGCGCCCGCGCCTTTTTGGTGTCCACCAGTTTGATTTCCGGCATTCCGCCGCTGCCGTAGCGTTGCCGTAATTCCACCAAACCCCACTTGCCCGCCTGGCAGTTATGGTAGGTTTCGATAGCGGGCGTGGCCGAACCGAGCAGCACTTTAGCGCCCTGGTATTGCGCCAGCATCAACGCCGTTTCGCGGGCGTGGTAACGCGGGGCGGGCTCGTACTGCTTGTAGGACGACTCGTGTTCTTCGTCCACGATGATCAGCGAAAGCCGGTGAAAAGGCAGAAAAACCGCCGACCGCGCCCCGACGATCACCGAGAAGCGCCCGCTTAAAATACCGTTCCAGACCTCGACGCGCTCGTTGTCGGAAAACTTGGAATGGTACACGCCCAGCCGCGTGCCGAACACGCGTTGCAGGCGCGTGACGATCTGCGCGGTGAGCGCAATTTCGGGCAGTAAATAAAGGATCTGCCCCCCGGATTCGAGCGCCGCCCGAATCAGCTCGATGTACACTTCGGTTTTGCCGGAACCCGTCACGCCGTGCAGCAGCACGATGTTTTTGGTGGCGTATAATTCCAGAATCCGGTTGCGCGCCGCCTCCTGCACCGGCGAAAGAATAATCTCCGGCATCACCGCGTTACCGTCCGTCGGAAACCGGCTTTCGACCTGATCAAAAGTCTCAAAAATGCCGTTGCGAATTAGCGAATTAATGGCGGAATCAGAGAGCGCGGGGTTTTGCGCCAGCTTCGCTTTCGGCAGCCCCCGGTGGTTGAGCGCGGGCGCCTGATAAACCGGAATTTCGCGCAGATATTGCATCACCGCGTCCACCTGTTTCGGCTTCTTTTCGAGCTGGTGCAGCAGTTCCGTCAGCAGTTCCGGGTCGTTTACGAAGTGGTGCGCGAGGCGCAGGCGGCGCACTACTTTGGGCGCGTATTTATCCTGCACGCTCTCGAAGAGCGTGATCACGTTTTTCGCCAGCAGCGATTTAATGTGCTTATGAAAAGCCGGCTGATCGAGCAGGCGCGCGACGTCGGAGAAGGCCAGCGTCGGAAACTCGCCGGTTTCCGCGTTACGCCGCAGGTTTTGCACGATGATTTCCTCGGCCGCCGACAGCGCGTAATTCGTGTCGGCCGTTTCGTCGTAATCAGCCCGTAGTTGCAGCTGCGATTCGCTGCTGAGTTTGAGCGCCGTGGGCAGGGCGGCATTCAGCACCTCGCCGAGCGTACACATATAATACGCCGCCATCCACTCGAAAAGCCGCAGTTGCGGCGCCGTGACCACGGGCTGCTCATCGATCACCTCCAGCACGTACTTCGCCTCGTATTCGCGCGGCGGCGTCTGGTGGACGGCCGCCACCACGCAGCTCAACACTTTCTGCTTACCGAACTGCACCACCACCCGCAAACCCACGCCCACGGCATCGCGCAGCGCGTGCGGCACCCGGTAGGTGTAAAGGCGCGGCAGCGGCAGCGGCAGGATCACGTCGGCGAAGAACGTCGTCCGGTCGGGGCGTTCGTCGCCGTCGGGCAGGTCGGCGAGGTCGTCGAAAAGGGCGGGGTGGGAGTGGGTCGGCACGGCCCGGCAAAGGTCGGTAGGGGCACGAACCTATGCGGTGGCAATGGCTCAGTCATAAAAAAAGCTCCGCCCAATTAATGGAGCGGAGCCTTTTTATGATTGGTACTGGCTTCTTAGCCGTTTTTCAAAATGTCAAAAATTCTTGAGTAAGCCCCTACGGAGACGCGTAGCGCATAACGACCCGGCTTCAGATTGCTGGCATCTACGTCAACCGTATTGGAACCATCGGTCAAGGTTCCTGATTTTATATCAATGCCAACTGCTGGATTATCAGCCGCATAAGCTTTGATTGAGAGCGGCTTGGTGAGTGCGTGGTCAGCCGAACAATTGAACTTGAGGGTGAATGATGTTTCCACCGGAACCGGGTACACCAGGCATTCTGTCACGAAGCACGAGTTGGACCGGTCAAATTTGAGACCTTGGTAGGTGGTTCCGATGGAATACCCAGCGCCAAGCTGGTCCTTTATTTCCTTGGGAAGCTCATCGACCGGTTCAACTTCTTCAATACCTGACATCAAAACGGGCATATCCGCTACCGCCGCCTCAGAAATTTTGGATTTCTTTGCAGCATCTACTTTTATTTGGTCGATAACCGCCATATCGAATACCGGTTCGGAATTGGGCTGAATAGCATTCGCGCGCGCGTAACCGCAGTTTTGCACCATATAAGTGCCGCCACCTATAAACGAGCCGTCGCTCGTGTCATATACGGCCCACGCATAAAAACAGGGACCCAGATCATTGATTATCAAAACCGGTTTTGCCTGCAAAGCAAGCGGCGCTGCAAGGCAACAGCCCAGTAGTAGCGCAATTATCTTTTTTCTCATAAATTATGAGGGTTTAAGTGAAAGATGCGGCAAAGCAAAAAAAAAAAATGAACCCCGCAAGCTTTGCGCGATTTTTTTTACTGCGACACTGCTCAACGGCTTATTCAACTCACGCAGAGCGCCTAAAGCGATCAGTCCGTCGCGCCTTCGCTCGTGTGTCGGGGTAGCAGTCGAAGTGTTAAACTCGCCGCACGCTTTCACCTGGCGCCTGAGCCGCCAGGACGGAGCGCGGTTGCAAATTGTCGTCACGGGCAAACGTTGCCGAGGCGCGCGCCCCTGCCGAAGCTGCGTAAGGCGCTAACCCCCGGCCACGCTGGCACCAACTTCAACCGCCGCGTGCCGTAAACGCTGCCCACGCGTCATTTGCTGACCAAACCGGGCGGCGCGACGATTCGCCAACCCCGGCGTACGCTATTTTTACCTGATTGCTCCCCATGCGTTTCTCGTTTCTTTTTGCGGTTCGTCCGCTGGCAGGGCTGGTGGCCGCTGCCTCGCTGGCGTTGATGGCACCGGCCTGTTCGTCGTCGCGCCCGGCGGTACACCCTGGCGAGACTGATGCAGCCGACATCGCCCGTCACAAGCTCCAAAGCAAGCTGCTGACCCGCCTGACCAAGCTGATGGAGGGCAATTATTCGTCGGCCACGGCGGCGTCCAATGACCGTACGATTCAGGACCGCCGCCTGCACCTGCACCGCATCTGGCGCAACCGCGATGCTTCCGCCGAGGGAATTTATTTCTACGTCGAGGAAGCCGCCGCCGCTACGACCGGTAAGCCCGACCGTCAGCAAATCTGGCTCGTGCGCCTGCGGCCCCAGGACGACAAGCTCGAAACCGTCTTCTATAACCTGCGCGGCCCGAAACGCTTTGTGGGCCAATGGAAAGATAAAAACGCCTTTGCGGGTCTGACGCCCGATTCGCTCACCGTTCAGGCGGGCTGCAGTATCGTGTTCGTGCAAAATGGCGACGGCTTCCGGGGCGTCACGGAGCCACGCGCCTGCCCGACGAATCAGGAAGGCGCCCAGTACACCACCACCGATATCACCTTCGCGCCCAACCAACTCATTCGCTGGGATCGGGGCTTTGATGGCGCCGACCGCCTGGTCTGGGGACCGATTCAGGGCGGCATCCCGTACGAGCGCGAAGGCAAGCGCGCCGCCCCTAAATCGAGCGACCCACCTACGCGCAGTAAGGCGTAAACCGATGGTCGGCGCGCCTACTGTGCAGTAATTATTGCGCTGCCATATGCCGCGCAATCACCTGCGCGTGGTGGCGGCCGTTTTCGATGAACCACCGGCTGGTGGCGCGCCCGCCGCAGACCGTACCGGCCACGTACACGCCGGGGCGGCGGGTCTGGTGCGTGGCCGCGTCGAAGGCGGGCGGCGCGGCGGGGTCGGCTTCGTCGAGCGGAACGCCGAGCGCGGTCAGGAGCGAATAATCGGGCTGGTAGCCGGTCAGGGCGTACACGAATTCGGCGGGTAATGTCTGTAAGCCACTGGGTGTCTGTACGTCGGCTTCGGTGGGGCGAATGGCCGTCAGGGTGCTTTGGTAATGCGCCCCAATTTTACCTTCGGCAATGCGGTTCACGAGGTCGGGCCGAATCCAGTACTTGACGGATTCGGAAAGCGCCGCGCCGCGAATAATCATCGTGACCTCGGCGCCGGCGCGGGCCAGCGCGAGGGCAGCTTTGGCAGCGGAATTTTTAGCGCCAATCACCAGCCCGCGCTGCCCGACGTGGGCGTAAGGTTCGCGGTAATAATGGCTGACGTGCGGCAGTTCCTCGCCGGGGATGCCAAGGGGCACCGGCACGTCGAAAAAGCCGGTAGCCACTACCACGTTCCGGGCGCGGAGCGGCGGCCGGTCGGGGCGGTCGGTGGATAGCTGAAACTGGCCGCGCTCGCCGCGCAGCCCAAGTACGCGCTCGTAGAGGCGCAGCGGCAGGTTTTCGGCCTGGGCCACGCGGCGGTAATAATCCAGGCCGTCTTCGCGGCGGGGTTTGTAGTGGGCCGTAGGGAAGGGGTGCGCGCCGATTTCGAGCAGTTCCGGCGTCGAAAAAAACTCCATCTGGTGCGGGTAGCCCACGATGGAATTCACCAGCGCGCCTTTTTCCACCACCACCACCGTCAGGCCCGCGCGTTGGGCTTCGAGGGCGCAGGCCAGCCCCACCGGGCCCGCGCCGATGACGGCGACATCAATCATTAAATCAGGCGCTAAGGCTGCGGTCATCGAAAAAGTCTGAAGGAGGTGCGCCAGCGTCGGGTGCCGCCGGGTGGGCCGTTCCGCCGGGTGACGGACCTGCCAAACCCCCCAGCGGCCGATTTGGTCACAAAAAAACCACCCGCAATGCGAGTGGCCTTTTTCGTGATTCCAGAGAATGGAAACAAGGGGGTTCGGACGGCGGCGCCGAGCGCACAGTCGTCGTTGCTATCTTATTCGGTATCCGTGTCTTCGTCTGACGCGTCGTCGCTGCTGTCGTTATCGTCGTCGCTGGTAGCGGCTTCATCGTCGTCGGCGCGTTGCACGGTGCCGGCACCGCTATGGTCGCGCCGCACGTTGGCGGGCTGGCCGTAGTAAGTGATGTGCGCCGCGCCTGAAGCATCAGCGCGCAGGGAACCGGTGGCCCGGACGGTGGCGCGGGCGGCGCCGTTGGCTTCCACATCCACATCGGTGGCTTGCAGCTTGGCGGCGCGTAGTTCGGCGGCGCCGCTGAGTTCGCCGCTCAGGCGGGGTGTGGTGCCGGTCAGCAGCAGGTGGGCCGCGCCGCTAAGGTCCACGTTGAGCGGTGAGCCGGAGCCGTCGAAGCGAAGCCAGGCGGCGCCGGACTGTTCGATCTTTACGTCGTCGCTATCCTGAAAGCCGGCCACATCGGCGCGGGTGGCGCCATTCAGGTCGAGGCCGCGTAGGGTGGGCATTTCCACTTCCACCAGCACGGCGTTGCGGCGCGAAGAGTGCCAGCCCCGGAAGCCGATGCTGGATTTCGAGCGAATTTCCAGCGTCTGGCCGCTGCGTTCCACCACGAGGCGGTCCAGTTCGGCCTGCGAGCCGCGGGCCGTGATCCGGAAAGTGTCGCCCCGGCGAATCCGTACCTGGTAGGCACCCGTGGCTTCGATGCGCTCGAAGCCCGACTCGGTGAACTTGCGGCTTGGAGCGCTGGCGGCGGGTTCGCGTAGCTTGTAGCTGCCGGTGCTGAAGTCGGGCAGTTGGATGTGGATATGTTCGCCGTTCACATCGACGTCGAACTGGCCGTCGTCGTCAGCATCGTCGTTTTCGTCATCGGCCAGCGTGGTTTCGGGGCCGCTGACCAGTTTGAAGCGGCCGTTCTCCACCGTGAAAAGGCGCTTGTCGTTCTGATTGTCGCGGCTGTAACGGTTGTCATACACGGCGTCGTCGAGCATATCCGTGAAATTGGGCATCAGGCGATAGCGGTGGCTGGCGGGTAGGCTCAGCGCCAAACGTACTTCCTGCTGACGCCAGGCGGCACCGGAGCGAAACCGGAAGTTGTAAGGCAGCAACAGAAGGGAGTCGGTGAGGGTGGCGCGATACTCCACCTGGCCGGCGGCTTGGCGGGCCGCCGCATCGGTGGCGCCGTGGGCGCGGACCTGCACCGTAAGGCGCAGGGCCTGACCCGAATCTGTTCGTAGCACCGTTAAATGTTCCGGACGGAGGTCAAAATCGTCCGCTTCGTGCGCTGTGGCATCCAGCACCACGATGCGGCTGGCGGGGGCGGCAAATTCCTGCCGGGTGCTGACTTCGGCGCGTTCGCGGAAATCGGCTTTCAGGCGGGCAAAGGCGGCGCCGAGCGTCAGCAGGGCCAGCAGCCAGATGCCGAATAGGCTCAGGCGGGATGAGGTGGTCAGGATGGGGCGCTTGATGAAGATGCGCACCGCTGCCAGCAGCAGCGAGAGTGTAGGGATCAGGAAGACTACAAAGCCAGCGGCCAAACCCCAGACCGGCAGCGTATTACGTAGCAGTTCGGCGGGGATGTCGCCGGTATGTACCCAGCCGCCGTCGGGGAAGGCCCCCAGCACCACGCCCAGCACGGCGCCTACGGCCACCAGCAGGGCTAGGGCCACGATCAGCATAATCAGGGCCGCGAAACCGGCCACCAGCGTGAAGAGGAACCGAAAAATCGGTGCCACCGACGAGCCCACCGACCGCAGGTTTTCCTGCACCACGCGCGCCCGGCCGGCGCCCAGGGGCCCGCCTTCAGCCTGCATCTGGCTTAGGTTCGAGAGCGTGACGTCCTCGCCGCGCATCTCCAGGCGGTCGGTCAGGGTGCGGGCTTCTGGTACCACCAGCCACAGCACCAGGTAGAGCAAAAAGCCCGTGCCGAAGCCCAGCAGCAGCACCACAAAGGCCACACGCACGAGCGTCACATCGACGCGCAGGTAGTGCGCCAAGCCCGCCGCCACGCCGCCCACGGAGCCGGCCTGCGTATCGCGGAACAGTTTCCGGCCTGCGCCGGGGCCGCGCGTGTCGGGGCCGCCGGGCAGCGTCAGGCCTACGCGTTTGGGCATCACGAGCCACAGGATGAAGTAGGTCAGGACGCTGATGCCGCCGAAGTTGATGCTGAAATGGCGATCCAGGTCGCCGAAAGGCCCCGTGTTGAGCAGCGCCGTCAGCACGAAGGCCAGGCGGAACCAGAGCGGATTGACGTTGAAGTAATGACCCAGGCCAGCGGCTACGCCCGCCACTTTCTTGTTCGTTTCGTCGCGGAAAAGTTGGCGCGGCGCGGCGGGGTCGGTCGTTGATTCCGCTGAACCGGCTGCTGAACCGGCTGCCTGGCTGGCGCCTGGGCCCGTTTGGCGGCTATTACGGTCAGCTTCGCCGTCTTCATCTTCTGCGTCGGCGGCGGCAAAGTCGGCCACGGAGCCGAGTTGGGCCGTGACGGCTTCCACGTCGGCGAGGCCGATCACCTGGTTCGAGGGCGTCAGGCGGGCCGTGAACAGCTCGGCTATGCGGGCTTCGATATCGGCCACGATTTCCTCGTGCCCGGCCTGACGGGCGAAGTGCGCCTTCACGTCGGCCAGGTAGCGGCGCAGGACTTCAAAACCGTCTTCTTCGATGTGAAAGACGAGGCCCTGCAAATTGATGCTGATGCTCTTTTTCATTGTCTGGAATAGGGAAAGGGGGAGAGCGTTAGGAGAGATCGGAATCAGTGAATGGGGTAGGAGCGGGGGCCGGCGGCAAAGCTTTGGCGGCAGCCGGATGCTGCTGAATGATGAGAATCGAGGAGACCATTTCGCTCCAGGTCTGGCGCAGGGTGCTCAGAAACAGGCGCCCGCTTTCGGTGAGGGCGTAGTACTTGCGGGGCGGGCCGGAGACCGATTCCACCCAGGCGTAATCGAGCAGGCCGGCGTTTTTGAGGCGGGTGAGCAGCGGGTAAAGGGTGCCCTCTACGACCAGCATCCGGGCAGCTGTCAGTTCGCCCAGCATATCGGAAGCGTAGGTCTGGCCACGCCCGATGATTTCGAGGATGCAGAATTCCAGAATGCCCTTGCGCATCTGAACCTGCGTGTTTTCGACTTTCATATCCGAAGAAGAAGTAAGAGGGTGGAGGGAACGAGTAAAAGCGTAAGGTACCGGGCGAGCACGGGTACTGGGTGGTAGTAGGTACTTGGTATCACAAGGTAGTGGTAGGAAAAAAAAGGCCGCAAGGCCACTGAGTAAAGGGAAAAGCGAGCGTCCGGACAGGCTTTGTGCTGAATGAACGGGTCAAAGGTACGTGCCTAGTACTAGGCGATGCAAGGTACTGGTTGAAAAATTTTGATCAAACCCCGTTTTTTGGCTCCCAGCGGGCTTTCAGCCGCAAAAAAAAGTTTTCGAAGCCGTAGTAAGAGGCGGCCGAGACGCTCAAAACCACCGCCACGTAAGCCAGCAGTGCCCCTGCTTCCCACGGGGCCGACCCGCCCAGGCGCCCCGCTACCCAGACCGGCACCGCCGTCAGGGCAATATGCCAAACGTAAATGCCGTAGGAAATCCGGCCCACCCACACCGCCGGGCTGTTGGCCAACAGACGCTGCGCCCGCCCGCTGCCGGCCTGCGCCCAGAGCAGTAGCAGCGCGCTCAGCCCATTGACCCAGCTGAACGTCAGCGCCCAGCGCATTCGCAGCCACGCGGGGCCGTCGGTAGGCGCGTACCGGAACTGTTTGAGCGGATGGTCGAAACCAAGCGAAGTGAGCGGCGGCAGTTCCGGCGCGTGCAGCGCCCGCAGCCAGAGCCAGTGGCCCAGGTTCCAGGTCAGCGCGCCGACCAGCGCCAGCAAAAGCCACCGGCCGGGGTGCTGCAGTCGGGCGCCCCGGCCCAGGCCCAGCAGCCCGCCGAGCGCCAGCGCGTCGAGGTGCGATGGCGTGATGGCGACCAGTACCGCCCCCGCTCGGCCCAGGCTGGTGGTATGCAGCCGCAGTACTTCGCCCAATCCGGCGCGTCCCACGGGCGCCGCCACTACGGCCAGCAGCAGCAAGCGCGGCAACCACCGGACGGGCACGAGCCAGACCAGCAGCGGAAAGAGCAGATAATACTGCTCCTCCACCGCCAGCGACCAGAGGTGGCCGTAAAACCGGTGGTAGAACGCCGTGCCCACCGCCACGGGACCGGGCGCTGGCGGCGCGAGTAATACTTCGCGCCAGTTCTGTAGGTACGTCAGCAGCAGTGCTGTCGAGTGTCGTAACTCGCTGGATGTGCTCCAGTCGCCCCAGGCTACGGCCAGCGCCAGCGTCAGCCCCAGGTAGAGGTAGTAGAGGGGGAAGATGCGCAACGTTCGGCGGGCGTAAAAGGCTGCCAGGTAGGAGCGGAGGGTCGCCCGTTCGGGGCCATCCGGGCCGCGCGCGGCCACCAGGATGCGCGTAATCAGCAGCCCGCTCAACACGAAGAACAGGTTCACGCCCGCCCAGCCGAAAGGCAGCGCCAGTCGGGGCAGCGGCCAGTGCATCAGCAGCACCAATGTGACGGCCAGTGCCCGGACACCGTCGAAGGGGCGGATATAGGGCCGGGCGGAAAGAGGCTGCGACGACATTGCCCACAAAATTGGCCTGCCGGGCGCCTCCGCTACTGACCTGCCGGCTGGTCAGCCCTTCGCCTGCGTGCTTCATCCGTCCGTCGATCCGCCAACATTCGGCGGCGTTCGTGGTCTCTTCGGGGGCGTTGGGCGGCTGCCTTTTGGTTTCCGGCCCGCAGCGGGTTGAGCGTGAAGCGTGCAGCCCGTCGGAAGCCGTAATTTTGTCGGCACTAAGCATAATTCCACCCGGATTTTTTTTTCGTAGCGCGGACGTTAATCGGCCGCACCACCGTTGGGGGGGAGCGGGCGGCCCCCTGATTTTTCGGTTTACGTCCGCCGTTTTGCTTATTGCCTTTCCGACTTTTCTCCTTTTTTCGTTGATGAGCCGATTTTTTCGTGCCCCGCTGCTGCGCTCCGGGCTGATGGCTGCCACGTTTGGCTTAACCGCTGGTTTCGCGGCTCACGCCCAGACCACGACGCCCAAGTACTCAAACGAGTTTCTGAATATCGGCGTCGGGGGCCGCGCCCTAGCGATGGGCAACGCCCAGGCGGCGATCGTGGACGGCCCCACGGCCGCCTACTGGAACCCCGCCGGTCTGGTGCGTCAGCCCCGCAAGTTCAACGCGATTCTGATGCACTCGGAACTGTTTTCGGGCATCGTCAAGAACGACTATGCGGCTTTTGCGATGCCCCTGGACGAGAAAAGCGCTTTCGCCGTGTCGGCCATCCGCCTCGGCGTCGATGATATCGCCGATACCCGCGACCTGTATCAGTACGGCTACATCCAGTACGACAAGGTGCGGAAGTTTTCGGTGGCCGACTATGCCTTTCTGCTCTCTTACGCCCGCAAGATCGGCCCGGAGGGCCTGAGCCTCGGCGGGTCGGGCAAGGTGATTTACCGCAACGTGGGCAAGTTTGCCAATGCCGTGGGTTTTGGCTTCGATGCTGGCGCCCAGTACGCGCACAATAAATGGCGGCTGGGGCTGATGGTCAAGGACATCACCAGCACCTTCAACGCCTGGAGTATCAACGCCGACGAGTTGCGCGACGTGTACGCCCAAACCGGCAACACGATTCCCGGCAATACGCTGGAACTGACCCTGCCGCGCGCCATCCTGGGCATCGGCCGACAGGTGAATATCGGCAAGGACTTCACGGTACTGGGCACGGCCGACCTCGATTTCACCTTCGACGGCAAGCGCAACGTGGTGGTGGTGGGCAACCCGGTTTCCATCGATCCCCGTGTAGGTCTGGAACTGGGCTGGGCCGGCATCGCCTACGTGCGCGGCGGTATCAATAATATCCAGAAAATCAAAACCTTCGACGGCGGCACTAAGACCCGTTTTCAGCCCAACTTCGGCGTGGGCGTAGCCACCAGCGGCCTGACGCTGGACCTGGCCCTGGCCCGGATTGCGGCTAATTCTGATGTGTCGCAGACCGGCTCCAGCAAGCTGTCGAGCCTGATCGTGTCGCTCGGCTATTCCTTCGATGGCGGTGGCGCCGGTAAACCTTAGCTTCACCGCTGGTTCCAGCCTCTTTTTCTTCTTCTTCCTTCTGCTGCTCCTTTCTATTCGACTGATCGTTATGCTGCATCCTGTACGCGCCGTGGCGCCCGCTTTCCGACGGAGCGCCCTGCTACTTCTGTTGCTGACTGCCTGGTGCCTGACCGCCGCGCCCGCGCAGGCGCAGGCGCCGCCCGCGCCCTACGGCAACGAGTGGATTCAGTACGGCCAGCCGTATTACAAACTCAAGGTGCTGCAACGGGGCATTTACCGCCTCTCGAATGCCTATCTGGCCGCTGCCGGCGTGCCGTTGGCTGGCCTCGACCCACGCCAGTTGCAGGTCTGGCGCCGGGGCCGCGAGCAGGCCATTTACGTGGCCGGTGAGGCCGACGGTACCTTCGACGGCGCCGACTACGTGGAGTTTTTCGGCGAACCCAACGATGGGGCGATGGACACCGAACTGTACAAAGACCCCACGGATCAGTTGTCGCACCTGGCGCCGATCTACACCGATTCGGCGGCGTATTTTCTGACGATTGCACCCACACCCGGCCGCCGGATGACGGCCTCGTCCCTGGCCCCGACCGGCCTGACGCCGCTGAACCGCCACCTGCGGACGGTAGATGCACTGCGGCTCGAAACCTACCAGCACGGCTATTGGTACGACCGCAACCAGATTTACCAGCCCTGGCTCGATGCGCAGGAAGGGTATTCCTCGACCTTCTTCGCCGCCGCTTCCACCAATACCGTGACGGGCCAAATTGCCCAGGACTCGTCCTCGCAGGCGCCGAGCCTGGAGTTGACGGTACTAGGCGTCGGTTTCAGCGACGGCGTTGGCTTTACCACTTTCGATGTGCAGGTGGTGGCCGGTCCCACCAATGCGGCCCCCGTGCTGCGCACCCTGGGTTCATATCGACTACCGATTTTTTCGCATATCACGGTCCGCGAGCCACTACGTTTCCGCGACCTGACCGCCGGCGGCCAGCTTTACTACCGGGTGGTGATCACGAATACCAACGTTCCGTTCAATTTCCTGGCGATTCACAATGCGCGGCTCCGGTATGTCGCCCGCAACGTGTGGAGTGCCGGGCCGGGCGGGCTAATCGTGCGGACCGATTCCACGCAGGCGCCTGGCCCTCAGTACCTGCTGTTCAATACTCCGCCCGCTGCGGCAGTGGCTTATGACGTAACCGACCCCACGGCCATCACGCGCCTGACCGGGCAAACCGTGAGCACCCAATGGGGCGTGGTGGTGCCCGGCACCGGCCCCGCCAGCCGCCGGGTAGTGGTCGTGGACGATGCCGCGCCGCTGGTGCCGTCGGCGGCCCGCCGGGTGCCGATGCGCGCGTTTGCGCCCTTGCCGAATGCCTACCTGCTGGTGACCAACCGCCGGCTGCTGCTGGATGCCACGACGGGCGCCCGCCCCGTGCGCGACTATGCCGAATATCGCGCTTCGCCCCAGGGTGGGCGCTACGATACCGTGGTGGCGCTCGTCGATCAGCTCTACGACGAGTTTCACTACGGCGACCGCTCGCCCAATGGTATCCGGCGCTTCACCCGCTTTATGAGCAGCGGCGGGCCAACGATGTTGCCGAAAGCTTTGTTTCTGGTAGGCAAGGGGTTGCAGCCCGATCCGGGCTCGGTGGCTTTCAACCGGGGGCATTTCGATAAGGAAATGGTGCCGGCCGGGGGATTCCCGGCGTCGGACATCATCTTTACGGCTGATTTCCGTAACGGCCGCTATGAGCCGACTATCCCGACCGGGCGCCTGGCGGCCCTCACGCCCGCCCAGATCACCGGCTACCTGGAAAAGGTGCGCGCGCACGAACTCACCCCCGACGAACCCTGGCGTAAGGACTTTCTTCACCTGAGCGGGGGACGTGATCCTGGTCAGTTTGCTGATTTTCTGGGCTATATCAATGGCTACAAGCGCCGCGTGGAGGATAGCCTGCTCCTTGGTGGGCGGGTGCAAACCATTACCCGCGCCAACACGGGCCAGTATGTCGATGACGTCAACGTCGCCGATCAGATCAACCGGGGGCTGTCGATGGTGACGTATTTCGGCCACTCATCCACCACGATTTCAGATATTAATATCGGGGTGCCCTCGAACCCCGTCAATGGTTACAACAACGCCGGCCGCTACCCGCTGCTGCTGATGAACGGCTGCGCCTCCGGCAATGCCTTCTTCGACGCCGTCTCGTTTGGTGAAGATTGGGTACTGACACCCAACCGGGGTGCGCTGGGTTTTCTGGCTTATGGCGGCGAGGGCTACGGCAGTATGCTCGACGTGTACACGGACTCTTTTTACAAAGCCGCCTTCAACGATTCGACGACCTTCGGCAAGCCCGTCGGGGTGGTGCAGCAACACGCCATCGAACTGGCGCAGGCGCGCTTGGGAGGAGCTTCGGCTTCGGGTTCTGTCCTGGCGCACCTCACGGAGATGGTGCTACAGATGGATCCCGCCACGGCCCTGTTTGCGCCCGCTTACCCGGACTACGCCATCACCGACGCTTCGCTCGGTGTTCGGCCCTTACCGGGCCAGCGCCTGACGGCCCGCGCCGATTCCATTCAAGTGACCATTGCGGTGCGGAATCTGGGCCGCGTCACGACCCAGCAGATTCGGGTGCAGGTAACCCGGCGGGTGGGGGGGACGTTGTTTGCGCCCGTCGAAAAGTCGTTTCCGGCCATCTTCTACGCTGACACCCTGCGCTTCACCATCGCCAACCCGGCTGACCGGCTGACCGTGCAGGGGCTCAACCAACTAGACGTATTCATTGATGCGCCCGGATTGATCCGCGAGCTGAACGAGAATAACAACCGCGCGTCGATTTCCTTCACGCTGCCGTCCGGTTCGGTCTTCCCGCTCTATCCGCCGGAGTTTGCCATCATCCCCGGTGCGCGCACCATTACCCTGACCGGCCAGTACGATCAGGTGTTGGCTCAGCCGCGCCCCTATACCTTCCAACTCGACACTGTGCCCACGTTCCGGTCGGGGCCGGGTGTGCACCGCACGGCTACTATCACGGCGGGCCGTTACCCGGTCTGGCAGCCCACGCTGCCGGTGTTCACGGGCGCTGGTCGGCGCGATTCGGTGGTCTGGTACTGGCGCTTCCGGCCCCAGACCCTGGCGGCCGGCGAGGATACGGCCTGGGCTACATCGTCGTTCCGGTACGTGCCGGGTTCACCGGGCGGCTGGTCGCAAAGCCACTACGGGCAGTTTGCGCGCACCGCCAAGACCACCATCCGGCAGGCGATACCTTCCGGGAAGTGGGATTTCACGCCCGCCCGTCTCGCCCTGGAACTGCGGACCGCGACCGGCGCTGGCGGCGATACCACCACTTTCGCCTTGCCGGAACACGGCATCTTCTTCAACGGCAACGACTACCGCATCCGCAGCAACTGCGGCTTGGGTGGGAGCAGTCCCCGCCTGCTGGTAATGGCCTTTGACGGGAAGTCGCTGGAACTGCTGCAACTGGATAGTATTCGCTCTACTGCTACCAATCCCAATAATTTCGCCGCTACGGACCTGACCTGCGGGCAACCGGGCGTCAATGCCCAAACCAATTCTTGGGTATATCGCACTCGTTCCCTACGCGATTCGACCAACTGGCGCGACCTGATCCGGATACTGCACCTGGTGCCTAAGGGTGCTTACGTGACCATCCTGTCCACGAACCGAGTGCCGTTTCCGGAGATGCCGAACTACGTGAAAGCGGCATTCCGTAACCTGGGGTCGGTCTTGTCGGACTCGCTGCGCGAAGGCGACCCGTTTGCGCTGGTGGCCCGCAAAGGCACAACCGGCCTGGGAACGCTGGTGGCGGAAAAAACCTGGGATCCGAGCCAGCCCCGGCGCAATCAGGTGGTCACGCTGCGCACCACCATCACTACGGCCTCGGCTTCCGGGCGGGTGGCTTCTACGGTCATCGGGCCGGCGCGGCGCTGGCGGACGTTCTACCACACGGCGCGCCGGCAGTCGGTGGACACCACGGCCACGTATCGGGTGCAGGTGATTCCCGTGGACGGCGCCGGCCGCGATGGCACGCCGCTGGTGGTTACGGCCACGTCTGGGCAGCCGTTCGACTTAGCGGCGATTCCGGCTACGCAGTACCCGAAGCTGCGGCTGGTGTGGCTGGCCATCGACTCGGCCAACCGCAAGGCGCCGCAGTTGCGGCAATGGCTCGTGACGTATGACGCGGTGCCGGAAGGCATCGTCCGGCCCGACCTGCTGACGGCCACGCAACTCGACCTCACGCCCCAAACCGACTCGGGCTACGTCCGGTGGGTGGTGCCGTTTCAGAATATCTCCGCCGAAGCTTTCCCGGATTCGCTGCTGACCTCGTTCAGCATCGTGCAGGCCAACCAGACCGTAGTGGCGGGGCCGTTCGACGTGAAAGTGCCGCCGCTGGCCCCCGGTGCCATTGCGCGGGTGCCGGTGCGGCGACCCGTGAACCGCCTCGTGACGGGCTCTTATATTCTGCAAGCCAACGTGAACCCCAACGCGGCCCAGCCAGAACAGTACCTGTTCAACAACCAGTTGGCGGTGCCGTTCCGGGTGATCAACCCCAATATGGCGCCGCTCGTGGACGTGGCCGTCGATGGTCAGCACCTGCTCCACGGCGATATTGTGGCGCCGTCGCCGACGATTACGGTTTCGGTGCGCGACGAAGACCATCAACTGCCGATGGACCCCAATCAGGTCAAACTCTTCTTTACCCGGCCTGGTCCGTCGGGGCTACCCACGGGTACGCCGGAACAGATTGCGATGAACAGCCCCGGCATCACGATTCAACGCGCCACCGGCACCCGGCCGCTGGAAGTTACCTGGAAACCCGGCACCCTGCCCGACGGCCTCTACCGGCTCCAGGTGCAGGCTACTGATCCGGCTGGTAATCAGGCGGGTGCCGAGCCGTATGCTATCGAGTTCAAGGTGATTAACGAGACGATGATCTCGAACTTCTACCCATACCCCAACCCGTTCTCGACCAATACCCGGTTTCTGTTCACGGTGACGGGTAAGGTGCCGCAGAACCTGAAAATCCAGGTGATGACCGTGACCGGCCGTGTGGTGCGCGAACTGACGAAAGCCGACCTCGGCGCCGACCTGCGCGTCGGTAACAACGCCACCACCAATACCTGGGACGGCACCGACGAGTACGGCGATAAACTCGCCAACGGCGTGTATCTCTACCGGGTGGTGGTGCAGGACGATCAGGAGCAGTTCAAGGCTTACAAAACCACGTCCGACAGCAAGCTCTTCCAGCACAACTGGGGCAAGCTTTATATTCTGCGCTAGAGGCGCGAAGCGGCCATCGCCCCCAACCGAAGACGTGACGAGTCGCGCTTTTGGTTGGGGGCGATGGCTATTTGGGGGCTGCCCGAATCTGCCCGCTCTGTAGGTTCGCGTCCGCCCGCCGTCCTTTGTAGGGTCCGATTTTTTTTCTGGTGCTGATGCCCCCTTCGTCGTTGCCCGTGCTGCGCTCCGTTCAGGTTACGCGCTACCTCACGCCCTTGCGCGAGGGCGGCTCATTGCCGGCGCTGGTGGAGGCCGACGACGGCTTTCTGTACGTCCTCAAGTTTCGGGGGGCAGGTCAGGGCGTCCGGGCGCTGATTGCGGAACTGATCGTCGGGGAACTGGCCCGTGTGCTGGGCTTGCGGGTGCCGGAACTGGTATTGGCCGATCTGGATGAAGCCTTCGGCCGCACCGAGCCGGACGAGGAAATTCAGGACCTGCTGCGCGCCTCCACGGGCCGCAATCTGGGGCTGCATTACCTCAGCGGCGCTGGTACCTTTGACCCCCTGGTGACCACCATCACCCCCACCGAAGCTGCGCGCATCGTCTGGCTCGATGCCCTGACGCTGAACGTGGACCGCACGGCCCGCAACACGAACCTGCTCATCTGGCACCGCGACCTGTGGCTGATCGACCACGGCGCGGCCCTCTTCGTGCACCACACCGGCCCCGGCTGGGCCGACAAGCCCGGGCGGACCTTTCCGCCGATCAAAGACCACGTCCTGCTGCCCCGGGCCGATGCTGGAGCCGTGGCCGATGCTGACATTGAGGGTCGCGCCCGCCTTACGCCCGCCGTGATTGCGGGTATCGTGGCGCTGGTGCCCGACGTTTGGTGGCTGACGGCCGACCCCATCGCGCCCGCTGTCGCCCAGCGCGCTGAATACGAGCGTTTTCTGGCGGCCCGTCTTGCCGCGTCAGCCATTTTTGTGGAAGAAATTCAAACGGCCCGCCGCGATGCACGTCTTTGAGTACGCCACGCTGCGGGTGGTACCGCGCCCGGAGCGCGAGGAGTTTCTGAACGTCGGCGTGATTCTGCTTTGCCGCGCGCAGGGTTTTCTGGCCGCGCGCTTCACCGTATCCGAAGCCCGGCTGCGCGGCTGTTTCGGCGAAACCGTGGATCTGGCCGACCTTGCCGCGCGCCTCGACGCCATCGGGCGCATCTGCCGGGGCCGCGCTGAAGGTGGCCCCATCGGGCAACAGGGGCTGGCCGAACGCTTCCGCTGGCTGACAGCCGCCCGAAGCACCGTGGTGCAGACTTCGGCCGTGCATCCGGGCCTGTGCGCCGATGCCACCCAGACGCTGAACCGACTGTTTGAGCAACTGGTGACTGAGTGACTGAGCGACTGAGCAGAACCGTTTACGAATCTACCCACACCACCTACACCATCCACCTCACCACCACCCAATGCCTCTCCCCAGCCTGACCCGCCCCGCCGATAAGCCCGAAATCCGCTATTTCTTCGACTCGCTCTGCGGCTGGTGCTATGGCTTCAGCCCGGTGCTGATGCGGCTCTATGAAGAGTTGAAAGACGATTACGCCTTCGTGGCCCACCCCGGCGGAATGGTCGTCGGCGAGCGCATTGGGCCGCTCGGCGAAAAAGCCGCTTACATCAAAGGCGCCCTGCCGACGGTGGAAGCCCGCACGGGCGTCCGCTTCGGCGACGCTTACCGCGCCGTGGTGGAAGCCGGTACCCGCGTCCAGAATTCTATTCCACCCAGCCACGCGCTCACGGCGCTGGCCCGACTCGACGGTACCCCGGCACGCACCGTGCCCTTCGCGCACGACCTGTTGAATGCCAACTTCCGCGATGGCCTCGACCTTGCCGACCCCGCCGTGCTGACCGCCCTGGCGGCGCCCTACGGCTACGACGAAACGACCTTCGCCGCTTCCCTGCACGACCCCGATACGGCTGGCTTTACTCAAGCGGGCTTCACGGCGGCTTCGCAGGTGGGGGTCACGGGCTTTCCGACGCTGGTGCTGCGGCGCGGTCAGCAAGGCACCGTACTAGCGCGTGGCTACGCGCCGTATGAGCAGATAAGCTCTGCGCTGGAAGCGTTGAGGGAGTGAGCGTGGAGGGATTCCGTTATCCTGCGCCTTCTGCCCCGCACCTCGTACTTCGTACCCCGCACTTCGCACCTCACACCTTCAATCAAATGGCTCTTTTATTTGACAATTTCGCCGCCTGGGGCGCCCACTGTGCCGCCACCGGCGAACCCCTCTGGCAACCCGTCCTGACCTACGAAGTGGAACAGAAAGGCCGCACCGAAGACGCCATCTGGGCGGGCGTGGCGGCGGCCTATGACGTGATGCGCGCGGCGGTACAGACCGGCCTGACGACCGATATGACCTCCCGCTCCGGAATGGTGAACAACGGCGCCAAGCGCATTGCTGCCTCGCCGGTCACGGTGCTTTCGCCGGAATTTAAGCTGCTGATTCAGCGGGCGGTAGGGGCGAAAGAAGTGAACTCGTGTATGGGCCGGGTGGTGGCGGCGCCTACGGCCGGGGCGTCGGGCATTCTGCCGGGCACCCTGACTACGTTGCAGGAAATCCACGGCCTGCCGGACCGTTCCATTCACGAAGCCCTGCTGATTGGGGCCGGCGTGGCGCTGATCATCGAGCAGAACGCTTCGCTGGCGGGCGCGGTGGGCGGTTGCCAGGCTGAAACCGGTTCGGCGGCGGCAATGGCGGCGGCGGGCATCGTTCACTGCCTGGGCGGCTCGGTGGAAGAAGCGTTTGCGGCCGTGGCCATCACCATTCAATGTATGCTGGGCCTGGTCTGCGACCCCGTGGCGGGGCTGGTGGAAGTGCCGTGCATCGTGCGCAACGCCTCGGCAGCGGCCATTGCGTTTTCGTCGGCGCAGATTGCCATCGCGGGCGTCAATCCGGTGATTCCGGTCGATCAGTGTATCCAGGCGTTGGGCGAAGTGAGTGAGTCGATGGAAACGCGCTACAAGGAAACCGCTCTCGGCGGGTTGGCCAATACGCCGCGCGCGCGCGAAATCGAGAAGCTCGTGCTGGTGCAGGATATTCAGATTCTGCCCGATCAGACAAGTTGATCGTTTTTATGTTGATCGTTTTTCGTTTTTGGTCACTGATTCAAGCGACCCCGAACAACCAGCAACTAACGACGATCAACGAAAAGTCAGCAACCTCACCCCATCGGCGCCATTGCCAGGTTGGCCAGTGGGTTCAGGGCTTCGCGGTAGCGCAGGCGCAGGTCGTTGAAGGCTTCCCAGGCTTCCAGTTCGGGTAGTTTGAGTGGAATGCCCTCGTCCTGGAGCTGGGCGTAAGTGGTCTGGAAGGCATCGCGCTCGAAGGCGACGGCTGGATGCGGGTGGGCCTGATGTGGCGGCGAGGTATTCTCAAAAAAGCGCGCTACCCGATTGACCGCCAGTACTCCTGCTTTAAAGCAGAGATCGCGGTAAGGGTTGCGCGGGGCGTCCACGACGGCCGCAATGAGGGCGGCGGCGTCGAGTACGGTCGCCACGGCCGTCACCCACGAACGGCCTGCCTCGCGCGACCGGAACAGGCTCAACACCGGCAGCGTGGTATGGCTTTCCTCGATCTCCATCAGCCATCTTTCCCACTCGCGCCATTCCTCCGTACCGACCAGGCTGGTTTCCGGCCGCAGGGCGCCGACCTGCCAAAGCCAGCATACCAGCCCCCCGGCTGAAGCCGGCAGCCCGGCTCGTAGCTCCAGTTGCGCCACGATGGCTTCGCGCCGGGTGAAGGACGTGTAGATGGTGGGTAAGTAGGTTACTATCAGGGCAATCAGAAGCAGCCCTAGCGCCGCTTCTGACACCACCAGCAGTTGCACCCCCAACGAATACCACGGGTCAGGGGCGCCCAGCGTCAGCAGCGCGTTACCCGATATTTGATACGCGTACCGCCAGCCGCGAATTCCCAGCGCGTAGTAGGCCATCGTGTAGCCTACTGATAGTAAGGATAGCCAGACTACGGGCAATGCCAGCAGGCCGATGGGGCCGATGAGCGCCATCACCCGGTCGCGCCCGGCGTAGGTGGGGGCCCGTTTCGAGAGCAGGTAAAGGGCGCTCCGGACGCTCCGAAAAACGAAATTGTTGAGTGCCACCCGTTCGGCGCGCGGCAGCACGATGGCGCGTACCGCCGACAACAGCGTGAACACCACCAGCCCGGCACCCGTCAGGAACAGAACAGTCAGCAGTAGCGTCAGGACGAAAGGCGGCGGAACGGGCAACGACACAACCCGTTATACGGGCGGGCGGAACCGCAAGGCTGTCGGTGTTGGCCAGAATCGGCCTCAGGCCTTGATTTCGCCGGAGTCTTCCCCCAGAATGTAGAGCGGGCGGTTGCGCACGTTGTCGCTCAACCGCCCCAGGTATTCGCCGATCAGCCCAACGGCGATGAGCTGAATGCCGCCCAGGAACAGGACCGTCATCATCAGCGAAGCCCAGCCGGGCTGGTAATCCTTCAGCACCAGCCGGGAGTAGAGCGTGTAGAGCATCAGCAACAGCGATACACCGCTGACGGCAAAGCCCATAAACGAGGCTAGCTTGAGGGGTACGTTCGAGAAGCCCGTGAGGGCGTCGGTGGCCAGGCGCAGCATTTTTTTCCAGGTGTAGCCCGTCTCGCCCGCGGCGCGGGCGGCGCGGTCGTAGAGAAAAGCCTGCTGGCGGAAGCCGACCCACGCGATCTGGCCGCGCAGAAATTTGTGTTGCTCCGGCATCCGCCGCAGCACATCGACCACGCGGTGGGTGATGAGGCGGAAATCACCGGTATCAACCGGAATTTCTACCGACGTAAGCGCGGCCATCGTCCGGTAGAAGCCGCGCGCGGTGAGGGTTTTGGCGAAACTCTCGCCCTCCCGCTTACGGCGCTGGGCGTAAAGCACATCGAGCTGACCGGCGCGCAGTTCTGCGAGCATTGGAGCAATCAGTTCCGGCGGATCCTGAAGGTCGGCATCGATGATGGCTACTACTTCGCCGCGCGTCACGTCAAGGCCCGCCGAGACGGCAATCTGGTGGCCAAAATTGCGGCTCAGGCTCAGGTACCGGACGTGGGCAGGATCAGCGGCGGCCAGCGCGCGCAGACCATCCAGGGTGCGGTCGCGGGAGCCATCGTTGATAAAGATCAGCTCCCAGGAAGGTAGGCGCAGCCCGTCGAGTACGGCCCTTATCCGGGCGTAAAAAAGCGGCAGCACGGCTTCTTCGTTAAAAACGGGCACCACCACCGATAAGCTAACAGCGGGCGCAGCAGAAACGCGGGCAGACGAGACGGAATCGGCCATCGAACGGAGAAGAAGTCAAAAAAGACCCCGCAACCGACCTCAACGGGCAGCGCGGGGTATCAGGAAAAGCCTTCGCGAAGGTACGCCGAGGGGGCGGAAAGGCGCGGTGGGAAACCGCGCCTGTACGAGTCGGGCCACCGAATCGGCGCAAGTCACCACCCGCTCGCCGGGGCGCAACGCCGCTACACCGGCGGCATTGGCTGGCAGTAGCCGTACCGGCGCCGGGTAAGTCATACAATAAAAACGAAGACTGGCATTGTAGCCGGATGCAGCGAGCAGCGTGAGGGTATCGGTAGCCGTGGCCGTTGTTTTTAATGTCCGCAGCGCGTAGCCATACGGGCTTTCGGGCAGGTCGTCGTGCGGGTCGAGGCGCCGCACCCAGGCCCGGACGTTCAGCCCGTAAGGGATAAGCAGCAAAGCGACGGCCAGTACCCGCATCCCGTGCCGCACGGTTGGGTGGGGCCAGTGGTTCATCACGGCGTGGCCCAGGCGCGGAATCGCCAGTCCTACCATCAGGGCCAGCCACGGATATGCCGGGGCGGCGTACCAGAACAGTTTGGTTTGGGCCACCGAAATCAGTAAGAGATAGCCCCCGGCCCAGCTTAGAGCCAACCGCGCGGCCTGCCGGGTACGCGCATCCGGATAACGCCAGACGGCCGGTACTGCCAACGGCAGCAGGTAAACCCACGGCAGAAATTTGCCTCGCACCATCATATGCAGGTAGTAGTACCACGGATGGCGGTGCTCTTCGAGGGTTGTGGCGAAGCGTCCACCCAACTCGTTGGTCTGTACGGCGGCCCAGTAGCCGGGTGCCAGATGTTCGCGCAGGGCATACCAGCCGATTGTCACTGCTGCCACACCGAGCGCCGCCAACCAACAGCCGGGGGCACGTAGCGCGCGGCGGGCGTGGCCGCTGAACAGTACCCACGCAACCAGACCGGGTAAACCCAGTAGACCGGCTACGCCCTTCGTAAGCACGGCTAGCGCCAGGGCGGCAGCGCCCACCGCCCACGCCCGGTTCAGGTGGTGTGTACTCGTCAGGGCGATGAAAATGGCCAGCCCGGTCAAAGTCTGAAAAAAGGTCAGTAGGGCGTCATAATCGGCGTTGCGCGCCACGTGGTCACCGGCAAATCCGGGAGCACTGATCAGGATCAATCCGGCCCAGAAGCCAGCGCTCGGCCGTTTCAGCACGCGCGCGGCGAAGCCGAAGACCAGCGCTACGGTGCCCAGCGCGGCCAGTGCCGAAGGTAGCCGGACGGCCCATTCGGTGGCGCCAAAAGCGGCCATCGCTGCCATCTGTAGCCAGATCAGCAGCGGGGGCTTGGTGTTCCAGTGGTCCGGCTGGTCGTCATAGGTCACGATCAGCGCCAGGCCGTGGTGGCGGTGCAGCATCTCAAGGGCATTGACCGCCAGCCGGGCTTCGTCCCAAAGGTGCAGCGCGGGCGCACCCAACCCAGCCAGCAGCGTGCCGACAGCCAGTCCGGCCAGCGTAGTGGCTAACAGCCACGGTGGAAGCGGGGGTACAAGGGGCCGAGGGGGTGGCATGATCAAGGTGAGAAACGAGATAATCTCGATCACTTCGGTGCGTACCGGTAGGCGCACGGGTTAGCGAGGCGAAGCGCGCCAACGCCGTGTTCAGCGCGACGGCGTACCCGGTAAAGCCCACAGATAGCACGGGTACGCGCTGATCTGCCGCAGCGTAGCGGTAGGGAAAGCGCCGCGTACCTGCGCCGAATCGAACGCGGAGGCGGTCAGCACCCACGCCGGCGTCCGTAGCGTACGAACTGCTTCCGGGGGCACCACGCGGGTCGGGCGAGGCAAGGCCAATAAGTAAAAACGTAAAGCAGCATTATAGCCGGTGTCGCCGCCCAACGCCGTTCGTGGGCGTAGGGCCGTAGCGAAGTGCCCTGACGCCACTACTACCAGCGGAGCGGGTGGCGCCGGACGAATTCGTAGGGCGTAACCAAATCGTTCGCTGGGGAAAGTATCGCGCGGGATGCCCCGCAACTCGTGCCGAATCGTGATCAGCGGCGGCACCAGCACCAGCGCCACCAACAATACGCGCACCAGCAAACGCAGTATGCCCGCCGCCACCCTACGTAGCTGCTGGATCTGAGCCAGCAGCCAACTACCGGCGCGCGGCCCTCCGATACCGACCAGTAGCGCCAGCCACGGGTACGCAGGGTTGGCATACCAGACCAGTTTGGTGCGGGAAGCCGAAATGACGAACAGAAAGCCCAATACCCAGCACAGCGCAAACCACGCCGTCCGGCGTGCGCGGTCGTCCGGATGATGCAGAGCAAACGGCAGCACGACGGGCAGTAACCAGAACCAGGGCAACATTTTGGTGCGACCCATATGGTAGAAGTAATAATACCACGCGCCTTGGTTTTTCTCCAGGGTGCCGGCAAAGCGCCCGCCTAGCTCGTTGATCCAGACAGCTTCCAGGTAACCGGGGCGGGCATACTCGCGGAGGCCGTACCAGGCACCCATTACCAGCACCCACGCGCTGGCCGCCAGCCAAAAAGCCGGGGAGCCCAGCACCCGCCGGGCGCGTCCGTGCAACAGGCAGTACGCCGCCACACCGGGCAAACATAGCAGTCCGGCCACCCCCTTCGTGAGTGTGGCGATGCACAACCCGATGGTCGTGGGCGCCCACCAGCGTGGGCGGTTGGTTTCCAGAAACAGAAAGAGACTAAGACTGAACCCCACCAGCCCCAGCGTCAGCAGGGCGTCGTAGTCGCCGCTGTGGCCGTGGTGTTCGCCCAGAAAGCCGAGCGTGTTGACGAGTACGGAAATCGCCAGCACCCCCGTCAGGGGGCGGCGCAGGTAGCGCACCGCGAACCAGTAAAGCAGCCCGATAGTGGCCAGTGCGGCCAGGGCGGCGGGTAGCCGGATGGCCCATTCGGTGGGGCCGAGCAACCGGATCAGGCCCGCCTGGCACCAGATCATCAGCGGAGGCTTGACGTTCCAGAGGTCGGGTTGCCCCCCAAACGTGACGACGAACCAGCGGCCGGAGCGCACCATTTCCAGCGCACTGACGGCCAGCCGGCCTTCGTCCCACAGGCGCAGGCTCAGGCCGTCGAGGCGGTACAGAAAGCCGAACAACGCCACGACGCCCAGCAACGGACCTCCCCAACGGACGAGGAAGCGGACTTCGGCGGTAGGTTGCGGCATTCGGCTGCAAATATACGCCTTTCGCTGCGGAGCCGGCGGCGTTTACAGGTTCTTGAGGAAGTAATCGGTCATCATCCGGTACAGGTGCAGGCGCGTGACGCCGCCGTAGATGCCGTGGTTGCGGTTCGGGTAGTAGAACGAACGGAACTGCTTGTTGGCGCGGATGAAGGCTTCTTCCAGCGCTACGGCGTTCTGGAAGTGGACGTTATCGTCGCCGGTGCCGTGAATCATCAGGAAGTTGCCTTTCAGGCGGTCGGCAAAGCTGACGGGCGAGTTTTCGTCGTAGCCAGCGGGGTTTTCCTGCGGCGTTTTCAGAAACCGTTCGGTGTAGATGGTATCGTAGAAACGCCAGTTCGTGACCGGCGCCACCGCCACGCCGGTTTTGAAGACGTCGGCGCCTTTGGTCAGGGCCAACGCCGTCATATAGCCGCCGAAGCTCCAGCCCCACATCCCGATGCGCGCCGGATCGACGTAGGGCAGCGCAGCGGCGTACTTCGCCGTTTCGATCTGGTCCGCGATTTCGAGCTTGCCCAGGTTAGCGTAAGTAGATTTCTTGAAGGCCGTCCCGCGCCCGCCGGTGCCCCGGTTATCGACGGAAATGATCACGTAACCCTGCTCGGCCAGGTGCTGAAACCAGAGGTAGTTGGGGCCGCCCCACTTGTCCTCGACGGTCTGCGAGCCGGGGCCGCCGTACACGTACAGCAGGCAGGGGTACTTTTTGGCGGGGTCGAATGTGGTGGGTTTCAGCCGCCAGCCGTTGAGGCGGACGTTTTCGGTGGTGGTGAAGTCGAAGAACTCAACCGGGCTGAGGTTCAAACCCGCCAGCTTTTGCTGGACCTCTTGGTTCGCTTCCAGCACTTTCACCAGTTTGGCGCCTTTGCCGCCGGGCTGGGTTTCGTAAAGACTCGTGACCGGTGGGGAGCCGAAGGTGGAGGCCGCGTCGAAGTAGTAGCTGAACGCCGGGCTGATATCGATGCTGTGCCAGCCGGCGGCGGTCGTCAGGCGCTGCTTGCTCTGGCCGTTGAGCCGTACGCGGTAAAGCTGCCGCTCGCGCGGGTGGACTTCGGCCGACGTGTAGTAGAGCCAGCCGGCGGTTTCGTCCACGCCCAGGAGCTGGTCCACATCCCAGGCGCCTTTGGTGAGTTGCTGGGGCGCCTTGCCGTCCAGGGTGTACAGGTAAAAATGCTTGTAGCCGTCGCGCTCCGACGACCAGACGAACCGCTTGCCGTCCCGCAGGTACGTCAGGTCGTTCGTCACTTCCACGTAAGCCTTCGGGTCGGCTTCGGTCAGCACCACGCGGCTTTGGCCGGTGGTGGCGTCGCAGTGCAGCAGTTCCAGCTTGTTTTGCAGCCGGTTGAGGCGCTGCACCGCCACGGTAGCGCCGCTTGAGGTCCACTTCATCCGGGGCAGGTATTGGTTGGTTTCCGGCCCCACGTCGAGCTTCACGGTCTTGTTGCTCACCAGGTCGAAGACGCTGACGCCCACCGCCGAATTGATCTCGCCGGCTTTCGGATACTTGTACTCGTAGTTGTCGGGGTAGAGTTTACCCCACTTCTGCATATTGTACTGCGGCACCCGGCTTTCGTCGAACGTGTAATAGGCCAGCCGGGCGCCGTCGGGGCTCCAGGCGAAGCCGATGGCGAACTCGAATTCCTCCTCATAAACCCAGTCGAGGGCGCCGTTGATGCGCTGGTTCACCACGCCGTCTTCGGTCACGCGGTGTTCCTGGCCGGAAGTCACATCCACGTAAAAGAGGTTGTTCTGGCGCACGAAGGCCACGCGGTCGCCATCCGGCGAAAAGGCGGCGTACTGCTGTTTGCCGCCCTTGCTCAGGGGCATTAGCTTCTTGGTTTTCAGGTCGTACAGGAAATACTCGGCCTTATTGGAGCGTCGGTAGATCGGCTCCAGCGCGGTGGCCAGCAGGAGCTTGGTTTCGTCCGCCGAAAACGCGTACTCGTCCACTTCGAGCAGCCCGGCCGGGCCGGCGCGCAGGCTCTCGCCGGTCACCACGGTGCCCACGGGCTGGCCGGTGGCTATGTCGAAACGCACAATGTCCTGCACCTGGGGGTTACCGGCCGCGGGTACCAGCGAGGTGTAATGCCGGCCGTCTTTCAGCCACTGGACGCCTTCCACGGAAGCCGGAAAGAAGTCGCGTTTGGCCCAGATATCTTCCAGCGTCAGGTCGCGTTTTTGCTGCGCGTGGGCAGCTGAAACAAACAGCAGGCAGCTCAGCGCAGCCCACAGCAGCAACGGTGCGCGACGTGGCGCGGCGATTCGGAAAGCAGTCATCAGCAGAGAAAAGACGTGAAGCCGCGCGCGGGTTGGGCGGCAGCTCAAAAGTTGCCCGACGTACCCGGCGGGTTGCATCGGCCCAGCGTGTCGGGCAAGTTGCGTTTGTGGCTGGTATGCATCGTTAAACTGCGGGCGGCAGCCGAAAGGCCATACGGCCACCAATGCCCCGACATCCAATACCCAATCTGCCACTCGCCCTCGTCGCTTCGCGACTGGGTTGCTACGGGCGTGTTCCTTCAAGACTCAGGATCAGACTCACACTCGCCCCTGGCTACACAGTGCCTACCGCCGCACCACGGCGCCTACCTGCTTTTCCAGTTGCTGCATCAGGCGGGCCATCGTGCCATCGATCACCTTTTCCGTCAGCGTCTGCTCGGTATCCTGTAGCGTAAAGGCGACGGCCACGGCTTTTTTGCCGGTTTCCAGGCGGTCGCCCTCGTACACGTCGAACACCTGCAGGTCGCGCAGCAGCTTACGCTCGGTGCGGCGGGCTACGGCGGCGATTTCAGCGAAGGTTACGGCCCGGTCCACTACCAGCGAGAGGTCGCGGCGCACCTCCGGAAAACGCGGCAGCTCGCGCATCGTCACGGCGGCGGCGTAAGGTTTCACCAGCCCGGGCCAGTCGATTTCAGCCCACCAGACGGGCTGCTCCACGTCGAATTTCTTCGCCTGCCGGGCATCCAGCAGGCCCAGCGTGGCCAGCGCCGGCTGATTGGGCGCGCGGTGCAGCGTCATGCCGCCGGTCAGGTAAGCGTGGTCAGCGGGCAGCACCTGCTGAACGGGGTCGGGCAGGCCGAGGCGGCGCAGCACGTCCAGCACAGCGCTGGCCAGGTCTGGGAACGCCACGGGTTCGGCCTTGCGCAGCCAGTTTTCGGCCTCGCGCCGGCCCGTCAGCACCAGCAGCAGGGTTTCGGCCTCCACCGTTTTGCCGCTCGACTTCCGCTGATAGGTGCGGCCGAACTCGAAGAGCTTCAGGTCGGGCTGCCGGCGGTTGAGGTTGCGCCGCAGCACGTCGAGCACGGGCGGCAGCAGCGTGGGTCGCAGGATGTTCAGCTCGGCGGAGTTGAAGTTCTGGATCCGAACGAGCGTTTCGTTTCTGGTTGTTGGTTGTTCGTTTTTAGTTGTTTGTTGTTCGTCGGCTGCCGCTTGCGACTGACTGCCAACAGCTTCATAGTGCCCGCTCCAGGTCAGCGACGAGGTGATGATTTCGTGGAACCCGCGTCCGGCCAGTAGCTGGCCCACGGCGGTGCGGAGCGCCTCCGGGTCGGGGCGCGGCGTGGGCGACACGAACGGCGCCGATGCAAACGCCGGCAGCGGCACATTATCGAGGCCGTAGATGCGCAGCAGGTCTTCCACCACGTCGGCTTCGCGGGTCACGTCCACGCGGTAGGCGGGCACGTGCAGGGTCCAGCGGTCGGCCGTTTCATTGGCGATTTCGATCTCCAGCGCATCCAGAATCTGCCGCATCCGCGCCTCCCCCAGCTCGTGGCCGATCAGGCGCGTGGCCCGGGCGGGGCTGAACGACACCACGTGCGGACCGATGGGCGCCGGGTAATGATCCTGAAAATCAGCCCCGATTTGCCCGCCTGCTACTTCCAGCAGCAGGTGCGCGGCGCGGCGCAGGGCCACCAGTACGGCGTTGGGGTCGGTGCCGCGCTCGTTGCGGAACGACGAATCCGTTTTCAGCCCGTGCCGCTGCGACGCCCGCCGGACGGTGGTAGGGTCGAAATAAGCAGCTTCCAGAAACACGTTCGTTGTGGTGGCCGAAACCGCCGCCCGCTGCCCGCCGAACACGCCCGCCAGCACCAGTGGCCCGGCCGTATCGGCAATCACCAGGTCGTCCGGATGCAGGGTGCGGGTCACACCGTCTAGCGTGGTGAAGGCAACCGCTTCGCCGGTCCGGCGCACGGTCAGTTGGTGGTCGGCAATCTTGTCGGCGTCAAAGGCGTGCAGCGGCTGGCCAAGCTCGTGGAGGACGTAGTTCGTCGCGTCCACCACGTTATTGATCGGGCCGACGCCGATGGCGCGCAGCCGCCGCTGCAACCACTCCGGCGACGGGCCGACCGTCACGCCAAGCACGCTTACGCCCGCGTAGCGCGGTGCGGCAGCGGGATCGGCCACCTCGACGCGGACGGAGTGACTGATTGACTGAGTAGCTGAGTGGCTGATTGACTGCTTGATATCCGCTATCGCTGGCCACTGAATCTCGGCTGGTTCGGGGGCCAGCAGGGCGCGCAGGTCGCGGGCGACGCCCAGGTGCGAGGCGGCGTCGGCGCGGTTCGGGGTCAGGCCGATTTCGAGGACCTCTTCGGCTTCCAGCTGAAAATACTGCGCGGCCGGGGTGCCGTCGGGCAGGTGGTCGGCGTCGGTCAGCACCAGAATGCCCGCGTGGCTGGTGCCCAGGCCTAGTTCGTCTTCGGCGCAGATCATTCCTTCGGAAGCCTGCCCCCGGATCTTCGATTTTTTGATGACCAGCGGCGCGTCCCCGCCCGTGGGGTGCAGTTCGGCACCTTCCAGCGCCACGACCACGCGCTGGCCCGCCGCCACGTTGGGCGCGCCGCAGACGATGGCCCGCACGTCGGTGGCGGAGTTTGGGCCCACCTGCACGGTTGTCAGTCGGAGGCGGTCGGCATCGGGGTGCGGTATGCACGTCAGCACGGTGCCCAGTACTACTTGGCGCAGCCCGCCGGGTACGCGCTCGATGGTTTCGAGGCCCTCGACTTCCAGCCCCCCGGCTGTAAGACGGGCGCTGAGGTCGGCGGCGGAAAGGGCAGCGGCGGCGGGCAGCAATTCGCGCAGCCAGGCAAGGGAAAGACGCATCGGGGCAGAAAAATCAGGCTGGCAGCGGGCCAGCAGCAAGCCGCAAAAGTACGGCCCGCCAATGAGGCGCCGCCCGGCGTAACCCAGGGCAGCAGCAGCGCGTAGGTTTACCCCTCCGTTATTCCTACTTATGCAACCCTACGAAGCTCCCGCCGCCACCGCTTTTATGCCCGTGTCGAGCAAACACGAGGCGCTGATCTATCAGCATCGCCCCGCTGACGCTACCGCTGCCTCGCCCGCGACAACAGTAGTCGAGGAGCGCCGCCTGGCGCCTGTGCCCGTGAAAGGTCAGCCCTGGGTAGCGCAACCCGGCGCCCGCCGCGACCGCTGGGTGTAGCTCGCTTTATACGTTCAGCAGCCAGTTGCGCGCCGTCTCGAAGTCGTCGAATGTCGCTATGATAGGGCCGGAGGTAGGTGTAAAACTCAGCGTCAGGTCCGTGGAGCGCCGGCTGTACAGGTTCGGTGAATAGACCCAGGCGAAGTACTGGAGGCCGGCCGCTGCCATTTGTGGAAACCAGACCGTGCCGCCCCAGTTGGCGGCGTCGGCCCAGATGCTGGTCACGCGCCGATTGTCGTTGAGTACTTTATGCGTGCGCTGCTCGCTCAGATAGCGCAGCATTTCCAACGCCCCCCACTGCACCGACTCGAAAGTTTGGTCATCTTTCCAGTCCACGTATAGCCAATCGTGGCGGTGGTCGAAATAGATATCCAGGTTGGGGTGGGCGAGCAACTGATGCATCAGAAGGGGAAGAGAAGCGCCGCGCGGCGAGCCGTAAAGTGCGGGCGTTTACGCGAAATAACCAGTGGGGATTTCGGAAAACGCATCGTTGCCGCTAAAAAACGGGGCACTTCGGCTACGAATGAATTTCCCCCAGCAGGTTGCTGGTCGTTTCTCCGGCCCATTGGCGCGCCTGTAAAATATCGGAAAAATACTGCGTGTCGAACGGGGTATGGGAGGTGGCACGCTGGAGGATATGGTCAACGCCCATCCGGTTCAGGGCATCTTTGGCCATCACCACGGCCAGCCGTTTGACGCCCAGGCGGGCAAATTCGGGAAACCACGTTTCGTTCATCCAATCCTGATCAATGGGCCGGATCGTACGCATCAGCAGGTTGTTGCCGATCCAGCCACGTACCCCGTGGGCGCGGCCTAATGCTAACGCCTCACGCAGCGACGAACGTAGCTCCTCAGAATTACAGAAGCCCAGCCACTCCGTTTCCAGTACAGCTCTGGCAGGGTCAAGGTGAATACGCAGATAAGGGGCGTCGAAAATAATGGGCATCGCGGAGGTAGCAGAAGTCGAACGACTAGCCGCAAAGTTAAATATGCAAAAAGTCTAGTATGTGAACTTGCTATTCCGGGTCAGGGCAAACGTATAAACCTCCTTCTTGCCCGCTTTCGCTTGCTATGCTCTGATGTCTTGATAGGCCTTTTGTCAGTCGAAAATCACCGGAAACTGCCCCGGCGAAGCAGCTTTTCGCCTTCGTTCGTTTACGCTGATGTGGGGCAAATGCCTCAGGGCTGCACCACCACCCGGCGGCTGGCCGTGCGCCCGCCAGTGCCGCTGGTTTGCACGACGTAAAGCCCGGGCGCCAGCCCGGCCACCGATACGCGCACGGGCCCCGCGCCAGAGGCGGTGCGAACGGCCCGGCCCAGGGCGTCGCGCAGTACGACGCTCACCGGGCCGGGCACGGCGAAGGTCACGGTTAGCTCCGTGGTGGCGGGGTTCGGAAACACGTCGAGCGCGGCCGGGGCCATCAGGTTGACAGACAGTCCCGACACGCCGTCGGAGCGGTGGCGCAGCAGCCGGACGCCGCCGCCCAGCGTGCCTACCAGCAGTTCGGCGTAGCCGTCGCCGTCGAGGTCACCGGCCGTCGGCATCAAGCGCTGGCCCAGGTCCGCCGCGCCGAACCGCGTGGTGAGGGGGTCGCGGAGCAGGCGCTCCTGGGCCGGGGTGCCAACGGTGGGCGTTTGCAGCAGTTGGGGCCAGACACGCAGCTCGCCGTCATCGTCGGCGGTCAGGATTTCGGGCCGGCCGTCGGCGTCGAAATCGGCCACGGTGGCGGTCACGCCCGACGGTAAAAGCCCCTGGAGCCGCCCGAAATTGCGGTCCTGAATCACGAAGGCCGTGTCCGGGGCGCCGCCCTGGTGGCGGAAGTAGTATAAGGCCCGGCCCACGCTCAGAATCAGGTCGCGCCGGCCGTCGCCGTCCACGTCGGTGAAAAGGGGCACCATCCGGTCGACCTGCACTTGGGCAGCGATCAGCGAGGAAAACGGCTTGCCATTCGCCACGGGCCAAACCGGCAGTTGCCCGGCTGGCGCGGTGTTCAGAAAATACAGAAGCGGTTGCGAGCCGAAGCCGTAGGGAGCGTCGGAAGTGGCGAGTACGAGGTCGAGCGAGCCGTTGCCGTCGAGGTCGGTGAGGGTGGGGCGCAGATTGCAGACGCCCTGGTTGGGCTGGCCGGGCGCGGCGAAGGAGAGCTGACTGAAACCACCGTAGTCGGCATTTTCGAGCCGGAAAACGGGGCGCGTCCGGGTGCCGGTGTTGCGGTAGAAGCGGAGCCGGCCGCGCCGCTCGGTCAGGCCCGACGGCGAGCTGGCGGCGGGCGCAAAGTCGCCGTTGTTACCGATCAGCAGGTCGAGGTCGCCGTCGCCGTCGAGGTCCGCCAGGGTAGGCGCGGCGTTTTCGCCAACTTCCAGCATCTCGCCCTGCAAAAAGTCGCGTGGGCCGGCCTGAAAAGCCCCATTGCCGGTGCCGGTATAAAGCACGGCGGTGGCGCGGGTGTCGAAGAGTTCGCGTGGGTCGGCGGTAATCTGCCGGACCCAGGGCGTGAGCAGTAGGTCGGGCCGGCCGTCGAAGGTGACGTCTTCGAGGAACGCGGCGGGGTCCTGGGGCACGTTGGCGGGCGCGCCGCCGGGCGTGGGCGTGAATTCCGCCTGAATGCCAGTCGACACGAAAAGCGGCGCGGCGCGGGTGCCGTCGTTGCGCAGCCGGGTCAGGGTGGCGCAGTATTCCTGCCCGATCAGCAAGTCGTTGTCGCCGTCCTGGTCGAAGTCCTGCAAGAGCAGCGTCTGGCCCGGAATGGCGTGCTGCACCGAGCCGGGGCGGCATTGCAGAGGCGGGACCACGTAAGCAAAGCAGGCGTTGGCGCCGCCGGTGCAGCGCGTAATGTCGCCGTAGTCGAGTTCCTGCCGGAAATGCGGCGTAGCGCCCGGTACGGCCGTGTTGCGGTACAGCACCAAGGTGGGCGCCGTACTGAAATCGGGGTTCAGAATGTCCACATCGCCGTCGCCGTCGGCATCGCCGATAGCCGGTTTGATGCCGCCGAGCGCCAGGGAAAGGACGGTGTCGCCGCCACCCGCCAGAATGTCCTCGCGGAGTTTGTCGGTGACGTATTGCCACCGGAACGCCGGCCCGATGCCCACTCCGCCGGGCTGGCCCACGTTGCGCCAAAGGCCGCAGTACTGCGGCCCCCAGACGATCCAGAGGTCGGGCCGGCCGTCGCCGTCATAGTCGCGCAGCGTGACGAGCGTCGCGGGTTCCGATAGACTCTGCAAGGCTTCCGCGAAGGGTTTTTCGTAGGCTGGGGCGTGAAGCCAGCGGCGGCGCAGGGCACCGGGGCGGGCCAGGAAAGTCAGCACCCGCTGGGCGCTTTGGTCCCAGACGAGCAGGTCCGGGGTGCCGTCGCCGTCGAAGTCCATCTTCGCGAAAGCCGCTGAATTGAAGGCCCCGGCCCAGGGTTGGGGCAGCGAGTCGGCGCCCACCAGCACGGGAATATCCGTGGCCAGCTCAAAGCCAAACCGGCTGACGACCTGCCCGCGCGCCGTAGCGGCAGTCAGCAAGCCGACCGTCAGCAGGGAAAGGAGTAGCGTCAGGTGGCGGTTGCGTGTCATCATACCTGCAAGTTACCGCTGCCGCTGCGCTGGGAAAGGGCGCCGCCGGGTGGCAATGGCGGTGCGCGGCGGTTATTTTGCCCGCTGAACCGTTCTTCTCTTCGCCCGCCGATGTCCACCGCCGCCGTTTCGCCGCCCCTGCTCGCCGCCCTGTACGAAGCTTATCTGGCCGCCCACCGGCAGGTGGCCATCGATTCGCGGATTTTACCCGCGCGGGCGCTTTTCTTCGCCCTGAACGGCCAGCGGCGCGGCGCCGACTTTGCCCCGGCTGCGCTGGCAGCGGGCGCGTCGCGCGCCGTGGTCGATGATGCTGCGCTGGCGGCGACCAACCCCGATGATTACCTGTTCGCCCCGGACCCCCTCGCGGCCCTGCAGGCGCTGGCGCAGTTTCACCGCCGGAAATTCAACGGCCCCGTCATCGCCCTGACGGGTTCCAACGGCAAAACCACCACCAAGGAGCTGCTGGCCGGGGTGCTGGGCCAGAAGTTCAACACGCTGGCGACCATCGGTAATCTGAACAACCACATCGGCGTGCCGCTGACGTTGCTGCGGCTGGAGCCGGGCGTTCACGAGATCGCCGTCGTCGAGATGGGCGCCAACCATCAGCGCGAAATCGCGACGCTGGCGCACCTGGCCGAACCTACCCACGGACTAATCACGAACGTGGGCAAGGCGCACCTGGAAGGGTTCGGCGGCACCCTGGCGCACGTGGCGCAGGGTAAAAGCGAGTTGTTTGAACACCTGCTGACGCACGGCGGCACCTTGTTCCTGAATCCTACCGACCCCTACCTGGCGCCCTGGGCTACGCGTCTGCCCCGCGTCGTGACCTACCCCGGCCCCGGCACCACGGCCCCCGCCCAACTGGTAGGCGCCGAGCCATTCGTGGTGCTGGAACTGGGTGGTGAAGGTGGTGCGGGTGGCGCCGCAACAAACGCCCACCACCCCACTACCCTACCACCCCACCACCCCACCACCCCACTACCCCACCACCTCACCACCCAACTCAGCGGCGCCTACAATTTCGAGAACCTGGCCGCCGCTGCTGCCGTGGGGCGCCATTTTGGGGTGCCGGAAGCCGCCATTCGGGCGGCGCTGGCGGCGTATGCGCCCACTAATAACCGTTCGCAGCTCGCGTTTCGGCCTGCCACCGGCAACCACCTGACGCTGGATGCCTACAACGCCAACCCGTCGTCGATGACCGCTGCTGTGCGTCATTTTGCCACGCTGCCGCCTACTGACGACGACGGTCAGCCCTTGCCCAAACTCCTGATCCTGGGCGATATGCTGGAGCTGGGCGCCGAAGCTCCTGCGGAACACGCCGCTCTCGGTCGCCTGCTCGGTGAGTTAGGTTTTGGGGCCGAAGCGCTGCTCGTCGGCCCGCTGATGGCGGAGGCCGCCGCTGCCAACCCAGCCGCCCGTTACTTCGCCACGAAAGCTGAACTGGCCGCGCACTTACTCGCTGAACCGCCCCGCTACCACCGCATCCTGCTCAAAGGCTCGCGCGGGATGGGTTTGGAAACGGTGGGGGAGGGGTTGTGAGGATGGTAGTGAGGTGGTGTGGTGGTGTGGGGTCATATCCCAACGCCTAACACCCAATACCCAACACGCCCTCGTCGCTTCGCGACTTGGTTGCTCGGGGCAGAGCCCCTGGCTACACTACCCCGTACTCCACTTCTACCAGCGACAGCCCTGCCGCCGGTGCGGCTCCGGCACTGCGGGTGCGGTCCTGCGCGGCGAGGGCAGCGGCGAATTCTGCCATTGTCAGTTTGCCCCGGCCCACTTCCAGCAGGGTGCCTACCAGCAGGCGCACCTGCCCGCGCAGGAAGCGGTTGGCGCGCACCACGAACCGCAGCGCGTCTGGGGCGGGCACGTCCCAGCGGGCTTCCAGCACCGTGCAGCGGTAGTGCGCCACGTTGCCCTTGGTCTTGGAAAAGGTCGTGAAATCGTGTTCGCCGAGCAGGCAGGCGGCGGCGGCATTCAGGGCGTCGAAGTTCAGCGGCTGCCCCACGAAGGCGCTGAAAAACCGCCGAAACGGGTCCGGCTGCTGATGCAGTGTGTAGTGATAGGTGCGTGTCAGGGCGCTGAACCGGGCGTGGGCGTCGGCAGGCACGGCGTATAGGGCGCGCGGCTTCACATCAGGCGGCAGCAGCCGGGCCAGGCGGTAGAGAAGCTGGTTTGGGTCCGAAATCGGCGTATCGGCATCAAAATGCGCGACCTGCCGGGCGGCGTGAACGCCCGTATCCGTCCGGCCCGACCCCGTGAGCGTCAATCCTGGCTGGCGCAGCAGGCGGCCCAGGGCTTCCTGCACCACCTGCTGCACCGTGCGCGCGCCGGGCTGCACCTGCCAACCGCAAAAATGGGTGCCGTCGTAGGCCAGTTCCAGAAAGTAACGCAATTATTAATTATAAATTATCAATTAACAATTGGTAACCAGCGTCGAGTCACCAACCACGAACAACCAACAACTATAAACAAACAACTCCTTCCTAAAACGCCGCCGAGCGGGGGAAGCGCGGGAACGGGATCACGTCGCGGATATTGCCCATTCCGGTCACGAACAATACGAGCCGCTCGAAGCCCAGTCCAAAACCCGCGTGAGGCGCCGTGCCGAACTGGCGCAGCTCCAGGTACCACCACAGTTCGTGTTCCTCGACGCCCATCTCGGCCATTCGGGTGCGGAGCTTGCCCAGGTCTTCCTCGCGCTGCGAGCCGCCGATGATCTCGCCGATGCCGGGGAAAAGCACGTCCATCGCCCGGACGGTGCGACCGTCGTCGTCGAGCTTCATATAAAAGGCCTTGATCTCCTTCGGGTAGTTGGTCAGAATCACCGGCTTGCCGAAGTGTTTTTCCACCAGGTAGCGCTCGTGCTCGCTTTGCAGGTCGGTGCCCCAGTCCACCGGAAACTCGAATTTGGCCTTCGCCTTTTTCAGAATCTCGATGGCCTCGGTGTAGGTCAGGCGCTGGAAATCGGTGTCCACCACGAAGCGGAGGCGTTCGAGCAACTCCTTGTCATAGTGCTCGTTGAGGAAGGCCAGCTCGTCGGGGCAGTGGTCGAGGGCGAAGCGCACGAGGTAGCGGAGGAAGTCCTCGGCCAGGTCCATATTCTCTTCCAGACCGTTGAAGGCCACTTCGGGCTCGATCATCCAGAACTCGGCCAGGTGGCGGCTGGTATTCGAGTTTTCAGCCCGGAACGTCGGCCCGAACGTGTACACCTGCCCCAGGGCCAGCGCGCCGGCTTCGGCTTCCAGCTGCCCGCTGACGGTCAGGTTCGTGGGCTTGGCAAAGAAGTCCTGGTTGAAATCGACGGCGCCGGTTTCGGTACGCGGCGGCGCGGCGGGGTCGAGGGTCGTGACGCGGAACATCTGCCCGGCGCCCTCCGCATCCGACGCCGTGATGATCGGCGCGTGGAGGTAGTAAAAGCCGCGCTCGTGGAAGTAGTGGTGGATGGCGTAGGCCAGGTTGTGGCGCACCCGCAGCACGGCGCCGAAGGTGTTGGTGCGGGGCCGCAGGTGGGCCTGCTCGCGCAGAAATTCCAGGGTGTGCGCCTTTTTCTGGAGCGGGTAGGCTTCGGCGTCGGCTTTGCCCAGCACCGTGATGGTATCCGCCTGCACTTCGCAGGTCTGGCCCTTGCCCTGCGAAGGCACCAGCGTACCGCTGATGGTCAGGCAGGCGCCGGTGGTTACGTCGCGGAGCTGCTCATCGGTGAATTTTGCCAGGTCGGCCACCACTTGCAGGTTCGCGAAGCAGGAACCGTCGTTGAGGGCGATGAATTGCACGAACTTGTTGCCGCGCCGGGTGCGCACCCAGCCGCTGACCTGCACGGGCTGCCCGGTGGGCGCCGTAGCCAGCAGTTGCCGGATGGGGGTGCGAACGACGCGAGCGGAGCCGGCCACGCCGGTCAGGGGACTGTCAGCCATAAAGCAAAAAAGGGGGAGTACGCCCGCAAAGGTCGGGGTCGGGGCGCAGAATGCCGCGCGTTGCAAAGTGTAAAACCAGCCATCGCTCGCTGCGTTTGGTACCGGCTCCTAATCCGGGGCACACTTCCGCTATTGGGTCCCCAACGGCCCGTTGGCTACAAACGCACCAGTCGCCCCGGGTTGCGACTCGGTTACGCCGCCATCGCCGGGTCAGCTGGTTGGCCGGCTGCTTCCAGTTGATGCCCATTTGGTCCGGTTTCGCGGACACGCAGTGCCCCCGCGAAGATCAGACCCACGGCACTCAACACGCCGAAAAACAGCAGCATCGGGCCGTAGCCGCCGGGACGGGCCGCAGTGGCACCATTAGCGTCGTTGAGCCATCCGATGAAGTAGTTCACCACCGTTAGGCCCACGTTCTGCACTAGAAACATCATTCCGTAGGCCGTGCCGAGGCGGGTGGGGGCCACCAGCCGCGCCACCGATGGCCACATCACCCCCGGTACCAGTGAGTAGGCGATGCCCATTAGGACAGTAGAAGCCGTCAGGGTTGCGGCGCCGGTGCGGGTACCGAGCAGCGCGAAGCTCAGCGTCAGCAGCAGGGTGCCCACTGCCAACAGCAAGGCCCGCCGCCCGAAGCGATCGGCCAGCCAACCAAAAGCGGGCGTGGCGAAGATCGCCGCCAGAAAAACGTGGCTGTTGAGCGTCGAAGCGGCTTCCAGTCCCAGCCCGTGCGCGTGTTGGTAGTACTTGATGGCGAACGTGCTGCGGAACGGCAGAATGGCCGAATAGAACAGTACGCACAGCCCGGCAATGTACCAGTAGGAGCGGTCGAAGCGCACCAGGTCGGCCCATACCACGCGCTCGGCGGCGGATGCAGCGGTGCCCAGTTGGCCGCGCCGGGCGGCGCGGCGCTCCAGGATCCAGTAAGCCAGCCCGGCTACCAGTCCGGCCGCCATGATGCCCGCCGCCAGCCACAGCGGCGCCTGCCAGCCGCGCGCGTAGAGTGGTGCGGCCAGGGTGGGCGAAAGGTCGGCGGCGTAGGAGCCGAGCCGGCCGAAGCTCAGGTTCAGCCCCAGGGCCAGGCCCAGCACCGAGGCGCCGAACCAGCGGCCCAGCGCCGCCGTCAGCGCCACCGACATCGATTCGGCCCCCAGCCCAAACAGCAGCCGCCCGGTCGCCATTCCGGTGACGGTGGGCGAAGCGGCCGTCACGACGGCCCCCAGCACGCAGATGGTCGTGAACAGCACCACGGCATTGCGCGCCCCCCAACGGTCGGCCAGTACGCCGCCCACCAGCACCATCGCGATGTTCGGCAGCGAGTAAATGGCGTTCAGCAGGCCGATATCCTGGTCGGTAAAGCCCAGCCGGCTTTGCAGCAGCGCCGCCACCGGCCCAATGGAATCGTACACATAGTAGTTGCCGAACATCGCCACGCATAGCAGCCCGAAGGCCAGCCAGCGGGTAGCGGCGGGGGGCACCGGCAAAGCGGCAGCCGAAAGCGGGGAGGAAGGAAGCATCTGCCGCCCAAGGTACGCCCGGCCATCAAACAGGTCGGCGGCTACTGGAAGCTGGCCTTATCGGGTGGCCGCCGAACCGCGCTGTGCGTCGTCGTCGTCCTTCCGTTCCTCTTCGGACCCATACGGGGCGCCGGCCCGCAGATCGCCCCGCAGCCCGATGTTAGCGGCCGCGGCTTCCGTGCCGGTAAGCGGGGCGTTTGTCTGATAATCAAAGGCTTCGGCAGCGGATTGGTTTGGCTCGTCAGCGACAGTCAGGGTTTGTTGGCCGTCGCGTTTGCCGCTGCCGGTGGAGGCGCTGCTGCCAGTCAGTTTGGCCGCTTCAGCTACGTAGCGGCGCATTGCTTCGGCCTGAGGAACTCCCTTGAACTGGCTCCAGGAGTCCCACTGCGCCTGCGAGAGGCCAGCCGGCCCGTCGGGATTATCGTGGTCCTCGCGGCCTACTTCGCCCCGGAACGTATCGTGGTCGCCGTCGGTGGCCTGCTTGTAGAGGCCGTAGAGCGTGTGCATTTCCGGCCCGGCCTGCTCGGGCGGTAGGTTCGAGATGCGGTCGGCGGCTTGTTGAAATTGCTGACTTAGGTCGGCGGCGGGGGAAGTGGGCGGCATCGGTGTCCAAAGAAAAAAATGAGGGTAAAAAAACGATTGCCGCCAGGGCGGACGGGCTTTGTACCCCGTATGTAGCGGGGCGGTTGCGCGCCGCCTGCCCGGCCGACCGCCCCGGCGGGCGTAATTTTGACCCCGACTATCAGCTTATGTGCGGAATCTCCGGCGTTTACGCCTTCACTGACGCGGGCCGTTCGGCCCTGGCTCGCCTACCAGCCTCCACCGATGCGATTGCGCAGCGCGGGCCGGACTCGCAGGGGCACTTCATCCATCAGCATATCGGGCTGGGTTTCCGTCGGCTTGCCATTCTGGACCTTCGTCCCGAAGGCAATCAGCCGATGCACGACCCCACGGGGCGCTACGTGATCGTCTTCAACGGCGAAATCTTCAACTTTCAGGAACTGCGCGACGAGTTGCGCACGGCCGGCTATTCGTTTCGCACCGAAACCGATACCGAGGTGCTGCTGGCGCTGTACCGCGCGCACGGGCGGCGGTTTCTGAACCGGCTGAACGGCTTTTTCGACTTCGCGATCCTTGACCGCGAAGAAGATTCGCTCTTCATCGCCCGCGACCGCTACGGCGAAAAGCCGCTGCACGTGTACCGTGACAAGGACAAGCTCCTGTTCGGCTCCGAGATCAAGTCGCTGCTCGCCCTGGGCGCACCGCGCAAGCTCGACGTGGTGGCGCTGCATCAATACCTGCAACTCAACTACATCCCCGCGCCAGCCACCATCTTCCGGAAGGTGCGTAAGCTGATGCCCGGCACGTACCTCTTCCTGAAAGGCAGCAAAGTGCTGCGTAAGCGCTGGTACAAAGTGCCTTACGACCCCAAGAAGGTCAAGCGCAACAAGACTACCTACGAGCAGCAGCAGCAGGAACTGGTCCGGTTGATGGACGCCGCCGTGCAGCGCCGGCTGATTGCTGACGTGCCGCTGGGCGCGTTCCTGAGCGGCGGCATCGACTCGTCGGCCGTCGTGGCGCTGGCCTCGCGCCACACCCAACAGCTCAACACGTTCAGCATCGGCTACCGCGACGAGCCGTTCTTCGACGAAACGAAGTACGCGCAACTGGTGGCCGATAAGTACAAGACGAACCACACGACGTTCTCGCTCTCGAACGACGACCTGTACGCCCACCTCCACGGCGCCCTCGATTATCTGGACGAGCCGTTCGCCGATTCCTCGGCGCTGGCCGTTTTTATCCTCTCCAAACTCACGCGCCAGCACGTCACGGTGGCGCTTTCCGGCGACGGCGCCGACGAGCTTTTCGCTGGCTACCACAAGCACAACGGCGAGTTTCAGGTGCGGCGCGGCGGCTGGAAAGCGGAAGCCATCACGGCCCTCAAGCCCCTCTGGGAAGCGCTGCCGAAGTCGCGCAACTCGTTCTGGGGCAATAAAATGCGCCAGTTGCAGCGTTTCGCCACCGGAATGGAGATGACCCCCAAAGACCGCTACTGGGCCTGGGCATCGTTCGCGCCCGAAAGCGAGGCCTCACGCCTGCTGAGCGCCAAAACCCGGCGTAAGCTCGACCGCAAGGTGGCCAAAAAACGCCGCGACGCCATCCTGGATAATTTCCGCCCCGGCGGCGACCTCAACGACGTGCTGTTGACCGATACCACGCTCGTGCTGCCCGACGATATGCTCGTCAAGGTGGACCGGATGAGTATGGCCAACTCGCTGGAAGTGCGCGCCCCGTTTCTGGACTATACGGTCGTGGACTTTGCCTTTTCGCTTCCGGTGTCGTCCAAAATCGACGGCTCGATGAAGAAGCGCATCGTGCAGGACGCTTTCCGGCCGCTGCTGCCGCCGGAACTTTACAAGCGCCCTAAGCACGGCTTCGAAGTGCCGCTGCTCAAGTGGCTCCGCAACGAGTTGCGCCCGCTGCTGGAAGATGACCTGCTGAACGATGAGTTCATCCTCGCACAGGGCATTTTCGACGTGCAGGCCGTGCGTGCACTACGCCAACAACTGTTCTCGACCAACCCCGGCGATGTCCACGCCCGCATCTGGGCCTTGCTCGTGTTTCAGGTGTGGTGGAAGCGGTATCTGGCGCCAGTGATCGCGCCGCGCGCCACATCTTCTGCAAGCTAAGGCTTAGGCTTCTGCGCGCTAACCTGCTGCTGGGGGCTGCGCTGGCATTTTTGGGCAGTAAATGGCTGCCGTAACGGCTGATACCCGACCACGGGCGTTTTGAAATACGGCTGGGCAACCCGCTTGCCCGGCGCCGGGCGTACTTTTGCACTTGCTTAGGCTTGCGTCTCAGCGGTGTACTTTTTTTACTGAATCTGTTTCGCGAATGAAAATTGCTATTGTTGGTACCGGTTACGTGGGCCTCGTCACGGGCACCTGCTTTGCCGAAGTGGGTATCGATGTGGTCTGCATCGACGTGGACCAGCGCAAGATCGACAACCTCCACAAAGGCATCCTGCCGATCTACGAGCCGGGCCTTGAAGAAATGGTGGAGCGCAATACGCGCAACGGGCGTCTGACCTTCTCTACGTCGCTGGCCGAATCCATTCAAGGGGCTGATGCTGCCTTTATCGCGGTGGGTACCCCGCCCGGCGAAGACGGCTCCGCCGACCTGAAGTATGTGATTGGGGTGGCGCGTGAAATCGGTCGCCACCTGTCAAAATACTGCGTGGTGGTGACCAAAAGTACCGTGCCCGTAGGCACTGCCGAGAAGGTTCGTAAGGCCCTGACCGAAGAACTGGCTACCCGTAATTCGGACCTGACGTTCGACGTGGCGTCGAACCCGGAATTTCTGAAGGAAGGCGCTGCCATCGACGACTTCCTCAAGCCCGACCGCATCGTGGTGGGCGTGGATTCGCCGAAAGCGGAGGAAGTAATGCGCCGCCTTTACAAGCCATTCTTGCTTAACGGCCATCCGTGCATCTTTATGGACATCCCGTCGGCGGAGATGACCAAGTATGCCGCTAATTCGATGCTAGCGACGAAGATCTCGTTTATGAACGATATCGCCAACCTCTGCGAGCTGATGGGCGCCGACGTGAATATGGTGCGCAAAGGCATCGGTTCCGACTCGCGCATCGGCACCAAGTTCATCTACCCCGGTATCGGTTACGGCGGCTCCTGCTTCCCGAAGGACGTGAAGGCGCTGATCAAAACCGCTGCCGAAAACGGCTACCCAATGCGGGTGCTACAAGCGGTGGAGGAAGTGAACGAAGCCCAGAAATCGGTGCTGTTCGATAAAATCACGAACCACTTCGGCGGCGCGGAAAACCTGCGCGGGCTGACGATGGCGCTCTGGGGCCTGTCGTTCAAGCCCAATACCGACGATATGCGTGAGGCCCCGTCGCTGGTGCTGATCGAGAAGTTGCTGAATTCTGGCTGCATCGTGCGGACATTCGACCCGGTTGCAATGAAGGAAGCCGAGCATACGCTGCGCGATACGGTGACCTACGCCCGCGATGAATACGACGCGCTGCTCGACGCCGACGCGCTGCTCATCGTCACGGAGTGGCCGCAGTTTCGCGCGCCCAACTTCCAGGTAATGGCCAAGCTGATGAAGCAGCACGTCGTTTTCGACGGCCGCAATATCTACGAAGCTCCAGAACTGCGCGAAGCTGGCTTCGAGTACCATTGTATCGGCATCCGAACGACGGAAACGGCTAATCTCAAGCTGCAGGCCGCTAGCTAAAACCATCACAAGCTGGTCGTTGCTGGTGGCAATTTTTGGCTCTTTTTAGCCCAAAATGGTCGCTCGTAGCTAACTGCTCAACGCTTTCCCCGAAATGAAAAAACGCGTTTTAATTACCGGCGGTGCCGGTTTCCTCGGTTCGCACCTCTGCGACCGCTTCTTGAAGGAAGGCTACAAGGTGGCGGCGATGGACAACCTCATCACCGGCTCGCTCAAGAACATCGAGCACCTGTTCGGCAACGAAGACTTCGAATTCTTCCACCACGATGTGTCGAAGTTCGTCTTCGTGCCCGGCGAGCTCGATTATATCCTGCACTTCGCCTCGCCAGCCTCGCCGATCGACTACCTCAAGATACCGATTCAGACCCTGAAGGTCGGTTCACTCGGCACCCACAACCTGTTGGGTCTGGCCCGCGTGAAAAAAGCACGCGTGCTGATCGCCAGCACGTCAGAAGTTTATGGCGACCCGGAAGTCCATCCGCAGGTCGAAGAATACTGGGGCAATGTGAACCCGGTGGGGCCGCGCGGCTGCTACGACGAAGCCAAACGTTTTCAGGAAGCCATCACGATGGCCTACCACACGCACCACGGCCTAGAGACGCGCATCGTGCGCATCTTCAACACGTACGGCCCTCGGATGCGCCTCGACGATGGCCGCGTGCTGCCGGCCTTTATGGGTCAGGCTCTGCGCGGCGAGAACCTGACCGTGTTCGGCGACGGCTCGCAGACGCGTTCGTTCTGCTACGTCGATGACCTGATCGAGGGCATTTACCGCCTGCTGCTGAGTGACTACCCGATGCCGGTGAACATTGGCAACCCTTCGGAAATCACGATTGGCGAGTTTGGAGTAGAGATCGCGAAACTGGCAGGCGTTACGTTCCAGCCGGATTTCCGGCCGCTGCCCGAGAACGACCCGCAGAAGCGCCGTCCGGACATCACCAAGGCGCGCGAAATTCTGGGCTGGGAGCCACAGGTGGACCGTGCTGAGGGCCTGCGCCGCACCTTTGAGTACTTCAAGAGTGCCGTCGTGGTACCCACCGGCATGAGCGCCCTGGCGGCCGCGGCAGCGTAAGCAATCTCATTTTTTGTTTCAAATCCGGCCCCGTCGCGCGCCTGTCGACTTTGTCAGGCGATAGGCGCACGACGGGGCCGGATTCTTCCACTTGCTCGTTAATATGGCGACTTCGCCTTTTGCTGATCCGTACCTGATTACCTTTCCCCGCCTGGGCAAGCCGGATATTGGTTACATCTCCGTTCTTGAAAACCACTCCGGGCTGATTCCTTTTGCAGTAGAGCGGTTCTTTTGGACCTATTACACTCCCGAAAGCATCGTCCGCGGTCGCCACGCACACCATCGCACCGAACAGGTGCTGGTAGCCGTAGGGGGACGTATTCTGGTAACGACGGAGTTGCCTAATGGTAAGATCAGCACGTTTCGCCTTGAGGATCCGCACGTAGGCCTGTATCTGCCGCCGCACGCCTGGCATACGATGCAGTACTCGCATTCGGTAGTGCAACTGGCGCTAGCATCGGCTCCTTACGAGGAGGCTGACTACATCCGCGATTACGCGCAGTTTCGGGAGGTATGGAAGCCCTGACGGAAGCTGTTTTTGCCGCCGCCGTGCAGGCCCGAATGGGGGAGCTGCGGTTTTATTCGCCGTATAACTTTTTGCGCGCCTTTGCAGCCGACCGACAGGTAGCCGACTTTGTGGCGCCTCGGCTGGCGGCGCACCAACGTGGCGAAGGAGCACACCGAGTCTTCAGTACCATCGTCGGCGGGGACGCGTATCATTTCCTGTACACGCCGCTGGCTTGGGACTCGGAGTTTTTCCAACGGCCCGTTATCCGGCTCTATACGGTACTCTATACCGGCCGCGAGGTGGCGGCGCTGGCTGAAGCCACGGAAGCCTTTCGGGTGGCGGTGGTCGATGCCCAACCGGGTATGCATTGTTTTGCAGAAGTGCCGTCTGAAGATATTGGCTTGATTCAGGCGCTGGGTCGGGCCGGTTTTGGAACCGTCGAAACCCGCTGTTTCTTTTATAAAGACGATGTTGCCGCCTTCGACCACCCGCGTTATCCAGTGCGTATGGCTGTCGGCGAGGCTGATGCCGTGCGGGTTGGAATAGTGTCAGCGGAAATGCGCAACGCTTTCGACCGCTTCCACGCTGATGCATATCTGACGCCCGCAAAAGGCGATGCGTTTTTGCGTACTTACGCCGAAGCTGCCGTACGGGGCTATTGCGATGCGGTGCTGGTGCCCGACGAAGCCGTGGCCGGGGTGCCGCTAGACTCGTTCTTGGCTATCAGCGACCTTAATGCCGATGCGGCAACGCTCGGCGTCGGCCTGACGCGGGTCGTACTGACGGCGGTGGGGCCGCAAAACAAAGGTTGGCACCTGAAACTGGTGGCCGAAACCGTGCAGCGTGCCCGGATACTTGGCGCTACCTACGCCCTAATGACCACGCAGAGTACGAACCGCGCCGTTTTTCGTACTGCTGAAAAGCTAGGCTGGAAGCTTGGTGGTACTGGCCACGTATTGAGCGTGGGCAGCCGGCAGCGCTAAGGCCGAGTGTTACTCGTAACTTTGCGGCCTGAAATAAACGCAATGAACATCCCATTTTTGTCTTTTGGGCCGCAGAACGCGGCCGTGCGGTCGCAGGTATTGGATGCCGTCGAAACCGTTTTTGACTCGCAGTGGTACGTGCTGGGAAAGGCTGTCGAGCAGTTTGAAGCTGAATACGCTGCTTATAACGGTGTACAGTATTGCATCGGCGTGGCGAATGGTTTGGATGCACTGCATCTGGCACTCCGGGCGCTCAACATCGGCGCTGGCGACGAGGTGATCGTGCCATCCAATACTTATATCGCTACCTGGTTGGCGGCTTCTTTTGTGGGGGCCGTGCCGGTGCCGGTAGAGCCAAATCCGCGAACATATAACCTGGATCCGACCCGGTTGGAAGCCGCAATTACGCCCCGCACGAAGGTGATTATGCCCGTTCACCTTTATGGACAAGCCTGCGAGATGGATGCCATTATGGCAATCGCCCGTAAGCACGGCCTGTACGTGGTGGAAGATAATGCGCAGGCCCAGGGCGCACTATGGCATGGCAAAATGACTGGGTCATTCGGCGCCATCAACGGCACATCGTTTTATCCCGGTAAAAACTTGGGTGCTCTGGGTGATGCGGGCGCAATGACGACCGACGATGCGGACCTGGCTCGCGCCGCCCGCACACTGCGTAACTATGGCTCGCAGAAAAAATATTACAATGAGGTAATTGGCATCAACTCACGCCTCGATGAGCTACAGGCGGGGGTACTCAGCGCTAAGTTGCCTCATCTGCCGGAGTGGACGGCGCAGCGCCAGCAAATAGGTGCGCAGTACACCGAAGCGCTGGCCGGCATTGGCGATCTGGTGTTGCCGACCGTGGCTGATGGCGCCACGCACGTCTACCATCTTTACGTGGTGAAAACGGCTCGGCGCGAAGCGTTGCAACAGCATCTAATGGCTGCTGGCATCGGAACGTTGATTCATTACCCGGTGCCACCGCATTTGCAGCAGGCTTATGCCAGCGCTGGCTATCAAACTGGGGCCTTCCCGATTGCCGAAGAATTGGCTCAGACCTGCCTCAGCTTGCCGTTGTGGCCTGGGATGACTGCCGATCACGTGACGCAGGTGGCCGATTCCATTCGGGCGTTTTTCGGGTCGGGCCGCACGGTCTAGCGGTCTAATTTTTTACCCTACAAGCCATCTCGGCGTCGGTTTTGCCGGTGAGGCTTGCTTCAGCCGCTTATGCCCAAACTTTCTGTTATCATTCCCTGCTATTATAACGAGGAAAACATCCCCATTACGTCGCGGGTGCTGATCGAAAACGAAGCGGCCTTTCCCGCTGATACCACTTTCGAGTACGTGCTTGTCGATGACGGCTCGCAGGATCGTACCTACGCTGAGTTGTTGGCGTTTCAGCAGCGCTATCCTGACCGCGTGACGGTAGTGAAGCTGGCCGGTAACGTGGGTTCCTACAATGCTATCGTGGCCGGAATGGAATACGCTACCGGCGACGTGAACGTGATTCTGACGGCTGATATGCAGGATCCGCCCCAACTGATGGTGCAGATGCTCGACCACTGGCGGCAGGGCTTCAAACTGGTGATCGCTAACCGCGCCGGGCGTGATGAGGGCTTTGTTAAGTCGTTGCTCGCCAATACCTTTCATTGGTTGATGAAGCGCTTGGCGTTACGAAATATCCCTGACGGCGGCTTTGATTTCGTGCTTTTCGACCGGCAGGTTAAAGACCGGGTGTTGGCAATGGGAGAGCGAAACTCCAACATATTCTACTTGATGGTGTGGATGGGTTACGCCTACGTAAACATCCCTTATATCCGGCAGGCGCGGGAGGTTGGCAAGAGCCGCTGGACGATTCAAAAGCGGGTCAAGCTGCTGATCGATTCGCTGTTAGCCTTCTCATTTTTCCCGATTCGGGCTATCACCGTCACGGGTTTTGGCTTGGGGCTGGTTGCGTTGCTCTACGGCCTTTACCTGATTGGTCTCAAACTCTTCGGGGGTATTGGAGTGCCCGGCTGGACGGCCCTAATGCTGGTCGTGCTTTTCGTATCGGCTTTTCAGATGATTGCGCTAGGGGTGATCGGGGAATACGTCTGGCGAGGGTTGGACGCCGCCAGATGCCGGCCCCTGTATGTGGTGGATGAAGTCAGAGGGGCGGTGAGTGGCACCCGTTTCGTGCCGCCCTCCCCGGTGCAGCGTTAAGCTTGGTAACTTGCTCCCGGCGTCGGGGCACTGAACGCGCGCCTCACGCTTCATTAACCTTGTTCCTGTGCGTTATGAATGAGGCGCCGCTCGCTTCTACTTCCGGTCGGTTGTTGCCGTCCTCCCGCCCGGCGTGGTTGGGTGCGTTTGGCCTAATTGCCCTTTATGCACTGGCGCACGCGCTACTGTTAGTTGATCGTGGCGTTTATTGGGACGACTGGACGCTGTATCATATGCCGCCATCAGTAATTGTGGCCAATAATACGGCGGCGGGTTCCTACTTTTTTGGCGTCTTTCACGCGTATCTGGCGGCTTCGTCCGCCGCAATCGCGCTGTATAACGTGCTCACTTTTGGCTGCTACCTGGCCAGTGGGCTGCTGATATGGCGCCTGCTGCGGCGCAGCAGCCTGCTGACCGAGTCTGAAGCCTGGGCAATAGCGGCGCTGATGTTGGTGCTGCCACTAAACCTGGCACGCAACGCGATGATTAACGGCCAATACGCCGTATGCCATCTGCTGTTCTGGTTGGGTTTTGCCGTGTATCAGGCAAATTGGGAGCGCTCGCGCCCGGTGCCAGTGTTGGTGATATTGGCTGCGGTGCTTTTTATGGTCTCCTTTCTGACCAATTCACTGCTTGTGTATTTCGTGCTGGTACCACTTTACGGCATCTGGCAACAGCGCCCAGCTACGTTGACGGCTGCCGTGCAAGCTGCTGTGCGCGTCGTACCCTGGCTGGTGCTGCCAGTGCTGTTCTGGGGCCTGAGGTCGCGGTTTCTTCAGCCGACCGGCGACTATGCCGTCACGCATTACAACGAAATTACCGCCGCTAACTTGCTGGGGCTACCCCTGGAGTTAGGGCGCACTTTTTATTTTTCGCTGGTGAAAATATTGGTGTCAGCGTTGCTGGCTTTACGCTCGGGCGTGGTAGCAGGGTTGGCAATAATCGGTACAGCAGGCGTATTGTCGCTCACTCGTTCTGCTTGGTTTCCGGTGGACATTTCAGCCGCTGCTACTTTAAACTGGCGCCGAGAGTTGGTTGGTTGTATGGCCGGTGCTATCCTGTTTGCGTTAGGCGCCTTCCCCTATCTGGCAGTGGGGCTACTTCCCACACAGGTAGAGTGGTCGAGCCGCCATCAGTTGCTGCTGCCATTAGGTGCCGCAGTGCTGTTGTATTTCGGACTACGGCTAATGGCCAACGCATTGCCAGCCAGTACGCGCGCCTGGACCATAGGCGTGGGCATAGCGGGGCTGCTGATGGTATTTGTCGCCGACGATGTACGCACTTACATCGCCTACGAGCGGGATTGGCTCAAACAAGTGTCGCTGATGCACCAATTGTATGCAGCACCTGCTGTGCGCGCCAACACCACGTTCGTCATCGAAGATGAGACGCGCAATCTGAATGTTTTTGAGCGGGGAGTTCGTTTCTACGAGTATGGCGGTCAGCTTAAATTGCTCTTCGGCCACGATAACCGTTTCGCCGCGCCTGCTGAGATTTATACCTCCTTGGCCGAGACCTTGCCGAACGGTTTGGGGGATCTGGCCGGTGGTGCGCAGCATAATCTCGGCGAATATCGTGTCAGCATACCTCGGGTGCGCCTGCGGATAACCCCGGGCGTTCCGCTGTCCGACTTTGCTGTCCTCAAGCATACTTTGATCGGCGGTGCTGCCGATAATCCCGGCGCGCCCATCGTGCGCCTGCTCGCCGAGCCGCTACCCGCCGCAGAAGCAGCGCAGCTGCCTCTGCAGTGATCATCAGCTAAGCGATGCGGCCAGACGTAATTTTGCGGTCAATCGCTTCGCTTCTTTTTCGTTTATGTCACTTTCCGTCTCTGCGGCTGCATCTGATCCGACTGCTGCGCAAGCCTTTCTGCCTGCCGCCGTGCTGGCCGGTATCCGGGCTGCTATTCACGGCCACCAGGCCGACGGAGCCTTTGTCGGCCTGCACACGCCTACTTTCAAGGGGAATGAGTGGGCGTATCTGAAGGAGTGCATCGATACGGGCTGGGTATCGTCGGTGGGGAAATTCGTGGACCGTTTTGAGGCCGACCTCGCCGCCTTCACCGGCACGGAGCGCGCCGTGGCCGTAGCGAACGGCACCGCTGCGCTACACATCTGCCTGCTGCTGGCCGGTGTTAAGCCGCAGGACGAGGTGCTGATGCCGGCGCTTACCTTCATTGCTACGGCAAACGCCGTGACCTATTGCGGCGCTACCCCGCACTTCGTCGATTCTGAGGAAACCTCGCTCGGTGTGGATGCAACGGCGCTGCGGGCTTATCTGACCGAAATTGCTGACACCCGCAATGGGCATACGATCAACCGCCACACCGGCCGGCGGCTCGCCGCGCTGGTGCCGATGCACGCTTTCGGCCACCCCGTGGACCTGGACGCGCTGGCCGCCGTCTGCGCCGACTTCAACATCGTGCTGATCGAGGATGCCGCCGAATCGCTCGGCTCTTACTACAAAGGCAAACACACGGGCAATGTGGGCCTGGTTTCAGCCTTGAGCTTTAACGGTAATAAGGTGCTGACTACGGGCGGCGGCGGCGCTATTCTGACGAATGACCCGGACCTCGGGAAGCACGCCAAGCACCTGACCACTACCGCGAAAGTGCCGCACCGTTGGGCGTTCGTTCACGACGAAACCGGTTTCAACTACCGGATGCCCAACCTCAATGCGGCCCTGGGTTGCGCTCAACTGGAGCAACTTCCCGGCTTCCTGGCCCAGAAACGCGACCTGGCCGCGCGCTACGCCGCCACTTTCGCCGCCGTGCCAGGCATTCGGTTCGTGGAAGAGCCTGCTTATGGGCAGTCCAACTACTGGCTCAATTGCCTGCTGCTCGACCGGGGCCTGGAAGACCAGCGCGACGCCATTCTCGAAGCCACCAACGACGCCGGCCTGATGACGCGCCCCGTTTGGGAGCTGATGAACCGGCTGGTAATGTACGCGCACTGCCCCGCCGCCCCGCTGCCCGGTGCCGAAAGCATCGCCGCCCGGCTGCTCAATATTCCCTCCACCGTCGGTCTTTAATGAGGAATGAGGAATGAGGAATGGCTCAATCGCCGTTCTCATTCCTCACTCCTCATTCCTCATTCCCAATGCGCACTCTCATTATCGCCGAAGCTGGCGTAAACCATAATGGCGACCTGGCAATGGCCCGCCAACTGATCGATGTTGCGGTCGCGGCCGGGGTTGATATCGTTAAGTTTCAAACGTTTCAGGCGGAAAAGCTGGTCTCTAAGGCTGCCCGTCAGGCGGAGTACCAAACCACCAATCTGGCGGCGGGTAATGGGCAGCCTGCTGCCGATACCGGGCAGTTCGCGATGCTCAAAAAGCTCGAACTCGACCAAGACGCCCACCGCGAGCTGATCGCGCACTGCGCGGTGCGCGGCATCCGGTTCTGCTCGACGCCCTTCGACCTGGAAAGCGTGGACACGCTCCGCGCGCTGGGCGTGGACCTGATGAAAGTGCCTTCCGGCGAGCTGACGAACCTGCCCTATCTGCGGAAGATGGCCGCTACGGGCTGCCCGGTCATTTTATCGACCGGAATGGCGACTATGGCCGATATTGAGCTTGCCCTCAGTGAACTGGAGGCGGGCGGCTGCCCGCGCGCGCGCGTCACGGTGCTGCACTGCAACACCGAGTATCCGACGCCGATGCACGATGTAAACCTGCGCGCGATGAACACGATCGGGCAGGCTTTTGGGGTGGCCGTTGGCTACTCCGACCATACGCTCGGCATTGAGGTGCCCATTGCGGCCGTGGCACTGGGCGCGGTCTGCATCGAAAAGCATATCACGCTCGATCGCACCCTGCCTGGTCCCGATCACGCCGCCTCGCTCGAGCCGCACGAACTGACGGCGATGGTGCAGGCTATCCGGCACATCGAAATAGCGCTCGGCGACGGCATCAAACGACCTTCGCCCTCAGAACTCAAAAATCAGAAGGTCGCCCGCCGCTCCCTGCACCTGGCCACCGACCGCCCTGCCGGATACCTGCTTACTACCGCCGACCTCGAACTCAAACGCCCCGGCGATGGTCTGCCGGCCGCGTTGATTCCGGTGGTGGTCGGTCGCCGGCTGCGGCACTCCCTGTCGGCGGAACATCAACTGACCTGGGAAGACCTCAGCTAGGCGTGACAGCCTGGCCCGCCGGCGTGCGGCGCGCCAGGTAAGCCCCTCTCACGTAATCTGGGTTGCTGACCTGGACCTATTCATTCGCACACATTGCGCATCGCTGTTCTTACTTCCTCGCGCGCCGATTACGGTATCTACCGCCCGCTATTGCTGGCGCTGGCTGCCGATCCGGCCCGTTTCGATGCCAGCCTCTTCGTCTTTGGCACTCATCTTTCGCCTTATCACGGCCGCACAATGGCGCTGATCGGGCAGGAAGCCATTTTGCCGATTGCGGAGTGCGTAGAGTCGTTGGTACTGGGCGATTCTCCGGAAGCCATTTCTACGGCGGTGGGGCTGACTGCCACCAAATTCAGTAGCCTGTGGGCGCGCTGGGCGCCCCAATTGGATCTGGTGCTTTGCCTAGGCGACCGTTACGAGATGTTTGCGGCAGTGGCTGCTGCCTTGCCTTTTGGGATGCGCATCGGTCATTTTCACGGTGGCGAAACCACGTTGGGCGCTATCGATAATGCCTATCGCCACAGTCTGACGCTGATGGCGCAGTTGCACTTCGTTTCCACCGAAGGGCACGCCACCCGGGTGCGCCAGGTGCTGGGCGAGGCAGTTGCTACGGCGCAGGTTCATAATGTCGGGGCGTTGAGCCTGAGTAATCTGCGTTCGCTGAAGCTGCTTTCGGTCGAACAGTTTCAGCAACGCTTCGGTATCGACCTGAGCCAGCCCACCGCCCTGGTCACGTTTCATCCCGAAACCGTCGCTTTCAGCCAGACGGCGCATCACGTGGCCGAACTGGTGGCGGCGTTGGAAGAATTGCCGGAACAGGTGCTGATTACGATGCCCAATGCGGATACGCTGGGGTCAGTGGTGCGGGCGGCGTTGGCCGCTTTTGTGGAGCGGCACCCTGAACGGGCCGTAGCCGTGGAGTCGCTGGGTACGTTGGGCTATTTCTCGGCAATGCGTCACTGCGCCTATCTGCTGGGTAATACTTCGTCCGGCTTGATCGAGGCCGCTTCCCTGGGGCGCTATGTACTGAACCTTGGCGACCGGCAAGCGGGCCGTGAGGCTGGCCCCAACGTCGTGCCGGTACCGCTGGAGCGCGCCGCCATCGTGGCGGCGGCCGCCCAGATTCGCCATCGTCCGCCTTATGCCGGCCCAAACCCTTACGGTGACGGTTCTGCGGCAGACCGTGTGACAGCCGTTCTTACCTCCCTGGCTGATGCGCCCGTTGCTGCCTGCTGACGTTGCCCCGTCCGCCGTCGCGCTGCTGGGCTACTCCGGCCACGCCTGGGTGGTGGCCGACTGCCTGCAGGCGGCAGGCTACGTCGTAGAGGCTTATTGCGAGCGCCACGCGGCCGCGACCAATCCTTACAGTCTGGCCTATCTCGGCTTCGAAGGCGATACCGAGGTGCTGGCAGCCCTGCGCACGTTTCAGTGGTTCGTGGCCCTCGGCGACAATGCCCTGCGCCAACGCGTGCAACAGCGACTGATGGCTGCGTTGGGCACGGCGCCCGTCATTGCTGCGCATCCGTCGGCCCTTGTTTCGCCCCACGCGGCGGTGGGCGCTGGCACGCTGCTGGCCCCGCGCGCCGTGTTGAACGCGGGCGCGCAGGTAGGGGAGGGGGCAATCATCAATACCGGCGCCATTGTGGAGCACGAATGCCGGATCGGTGATTTCGCCCACCTGGCACCCGGCGCCGTGCTGGCGGGCAACGTAGATGTAGGGGCGGGCGCCTTCGTGGGGGCGGGGGCAGTGGTGCGCCAGGGGATTCGGATCGGCGCGAACGCACTGGTAGGCGCGGGCGCCGTGGTGGTGCGCGACGTAGCGCCCGGCGCGCGGGTCTGGGGCAACCCGGCGCGGGAACGACCGAGTGACCGAGTAACCGAGTAACTCCTACCCTTAACCCCTCCCACCCTCAAACCCTCCTCGAACTGGCCGCGCCGGTGCGACCTTTGTACCTGGGTTCCCCGCTTCTCATTTGTTTTTATTTTGTCTATGCACCAAACGCATACCCTGGCCGATACCGTGAGCGCCCGCGACGCGCTGCGCCGGCTCGAAGAAGTGCCGGGCCCAAAGACGCTTTTCGTGCTGAATGCCGATGAGCGACTGGTCGGGACGCTGACCGACGGCGACATCCGCCGGGGGCTGATTCGTGGCCTCGACGTGGATGGGCCGATTACCACCTTTATGTTCGCCGGGTTCAGCTTTCTGAGCAGCGCCAACCATAATCCGGCCGAGATAGCCCGGCTGCGGGCCGACGATATTCGCCTCGTGCCGCTGGTGGATGAACAGATGCGCCTGCTGCGGGTCATCGACCTGGTGCGCACCCGCGCGCTGCTGCCGCTCGATGCCGTGATTATGGCCGGAGGGCGGGGCGAACGCCTCAAGCCCCTGACGGATAGTGTACCCAAGCCTTTGTTGCCAGTAGGAGGGAAGCCCATCATCGAACATAATATCGACCGGCTGGCGGCTTATGGCCTGACGAATATTACGATCTCGATCCGCTATCTCGGCCAGCAGCTCATCGACCATTTCGGCGATGGTGCCTCGCGCAAGTTGAACATTGCTTACGTCAGCGAAGACAAGCCGCTGGGCACGTTCGGCGCCATCAAACTGGTTCAAAATCTCCATCACGACGTCGTGCTGGTGATGAACTCGGACCTGCTGACGGATATCGACTTCGAAGACTTCTACAACGCGTTCATCAGCCAGGGGGCGGATATGGCTATTGCCACAGTGCCCTACAAAGTGAACGTGCCCTACGCCGTGCTGGAAGTGGACGGTACGGCGGGCATTCGCTCGTTCACCGAGAAACCGACGTACACCTACTACTCCAACGCCGGCATCTACCTGCTGCGCCGGGAACTGCTCGACCGGGTGCCCACCAACCAGCACTACAACGCCACCGACCTGATGGAAGACCTGATTGCCGACGGCCGGCGCGTGGTTTCGTACCCAATGCTCGGCTATTGGCTCGACATCGGGAAGCACGACGACTACCGCAAGGCTCAAGAAGATATCCGTCATCTGAAGCTGTAAGGGCAAGCTTCCGCTCCAGGTAAGTCAGGACGGATTTCCCGCAGCGACGTGAAGGTTTCGCAGCGACGCAGCGCCGAATGAAGCCAGTAGCCAACATCACGCAGTCACTCAGTTCCACTCAGTCACTCAGTAAAAAAATGCCCGCAACGCTTTTTCTGATCCCGGCGCGCGGTGGCTCCAAGGGCCTGCCCGGCAAGAATATCAAGTCCTTACAGGGGCGCCCCCTGCTGACGCTTGCCATCGACGTAGCCCGCGCTGTGGCTGACTCCGGGGCCGGCGACGTGATCGCGGTCAGCACCGACGACGACGCCATTGCCGCCGTAGCCGAAGCCCACGGCCTGCCGGTGCCCTTTCGGCGTCCTCCCGCGCTGGCCGCCGACACGGCCGGTTCCTGGGAAGTGCTGCTGCACGCCTTGGATTTCTATGCGGCCCAGGGGCGCGCTTTCGATCGCGTGGCGCTGCTTCAGCCCACGTCGCCCTTCCGGCAGCCAGCCCATCTGCGGGGCGCTCTGGCCGAGTTTGCGCGCGGCGGTTGCGACGCCGTGATTTCGGTCAAAGAAACCGCTGCCAACCCGTATTATCTTCTTTGTGAGGAAGATGCTGATGGCTTTCTGGCAAAATCGAAGCAGGCTGACCTGACCCGCCGGCAGGACGTACCGACAGTGTACGAGTACAACGGCGCCCTCTATGTCTTCGATACGGCTGCCCTGCGCCTGAATCCGCCGCATCGCCTGCGGCGCGTCAGAAAGTTTTTGATGGAAGACCTGGCCTCGCTCGATATCGATACGCCGCTGGACTGGGACTGGGCGGAATTTCTGCTTTCCCGGAATTACGTTACGCTCCCTTCGTATCTAAATACTATCAGTTCACCGACTGCTTAAAGAATCGGCGCCTGTCCGTACTACCTTTGTTGCCCGGTTAGACTAGTAGGAAAACACCTGATTACCTGATTGCTCCGTCCGGTGCCGGCCGCTTTCCTGTCGCCAGCACCACTTGTTATGGCTAGTATTCGCATCATTCCCCGGCTTGATATTAAGGGGCCGAACCTCGTCAAAGGCATTCATCTCGAAGGGCTGCGGGTGCTGGGCGACCCCGACGCTTTCGCCCGCTATTACTACGAGAATGGCGCCGACGAGCTGATGTATCAGGATGTAGTAGCGAGCCTGTACGAGCGCAACTCGCTGCACGAGATCGTCCGCAAGACAGCCCGCCAGCTCTTCATCCCCCTTACGGTAGGTGGTGGTATCCGTACGCTGACCGATATCCGCGACGTGCTGCGGGCCGGCGCCGATAAAGTCTGCCTCAACACGGCCGCCGTGCGGAATCCGGAGCTGGTGCGCGCCGCCTCGCGGGCGTTTGGCTCGTCCACTATCGTGGTGGCCGTCGAAGCCATCAAGCAGCCCGGCCCGACCGGCCGCTACGAGGCTTTCACCGAGAACGGGCGCGAAGCCACCGGCCTGGAAGCGGTGGAATGGGCTACGCGTCTGGCCGAAATGGGCGCTGGCGAACTGATCATCACGTCCGTGGATCGTGAAGGCACGGGCCTGGGCTTCGACGGCGCGTTGATCCGGGCCATTGCCGATGCCGTCTCCATTCCGGTCATTGCCCACGGTGGGGCGGGTTGCCTCGACCACGTGATCGACGTTTGTCAACAAGGACACGCCCACGCCGTGGCGCTTTCGTCGCTGCTGCACTACGAATTCATTACGCACCCCGAATACCAGCCGCCGGGCGCGGGTGGCGAGGGGAATACCCACTTTCTGCGCAGCGGGCGCACCTTCAGTAAGATTCAGCCCACTGACCTGCCCACGATCAAGGCCGCGTTACAGGATGCGGGCATCGAATGCCGGCCGATGCTGGTAGAAACGGACGCCCGCTGAGCCTTTTGCTTTCTTTATGACGGAAATTTCCTCCTCCGCCACCGCGTCGGCTCAAACGGAAGTGGCGAACCAGCGGCTCGTGATTGTCGATTACGGCGCTGGCAACCTCTTCAGCGTCGAACAGGCTTGCCGTCAGGCGGGCATAACGCCGTTGGTGACGGCCAACCCCGCCCTGATTGCCAACGCCGAGGCATTGATTCTGCCCGGCGTGGGCGCTTTCGGCGAGGCAATGGCCAGTCTGCGCCGCCTCGATCTGGAAAGCCCGCTGCGTGACTTTGCCCAGACCGGGCGCCCGCTGCTGGGCGTTTGCCTGGGCTTGCAGTTGCTGTTCACGGAAAGCGAAGAGTTTGGCTCGCACAAGGGGCTGAATATTGTGCCCGGTGTCGTGCGCCGGTTTTCGGCCACCGTCGGCGTGCCCGTGCCGCAGATTGCCTGGAACCAGATTCACCGCCCGGCTGGGCTGGACTGGGAAGACACTTTGCTGAAAGGCACGGCCGACGGCGAGTATATGTACTTCGTTCATTCCTATTACGTCGCCCCGGAAGCTGCTGCTGATATCCTCTCCGAAACCGATTATGCGGGGGTGCGCTACTGCTCCAGTGTTCACCGGGGCGGTATTTTTGCCACGCAGTTCCACCCCGAGAAGAGCGCCGCCCGGGGCGTTCGGCTCTACACCAACTGGCTCCGGCAGGCGCTGCCCGCCACCCCTGCTGCCTGAACCTGGCCTTCTTCTCTTTTCCTGGCCTCCTTCTTTCTTTCTTTCTAATTTTTTCTCTGTTCTCAGTGGAATCTAAAAACACGCAGGCCCGCTACAACCTGCCTGCCGAGGTGCGCTTCTGCACCAAATGCACGGTTTCGAACCAGCGCCCCCGCATCACCTTCGATGAAAACGGCGTTTGTTCGGCCTGCCAGTTTGCCGAGTTCAAGCAAACCAAAATCGACTGGGTGGCGCGGGAGCAGGAACTGGTGGCGCTGCTCGACCGCCATCGCCGTACGGACGGTTCCTACGACGTAATCGTGCCCTCCAGCGGGGGCAAGGATTCGGCCTTCATCGCCCACGAGCTGAAGCACCGCTACAAGATGAATCCGCTGACCGTGACCTGGGCGCCGCACCTCTACACCGAGATCGGCTTTCAGAATCACCAGAACCTGATCCACGTCGGCGACCTCGCCAATATCACCGGCGCACCTGCTGGCTCGACGCACCGCAAACTCACCAAACTGTCGTTTGAGATTCTGGGCGATCCGTTCCAGCCCTTCATCTATGGCCAGACCAATTTCCCGCTTCAGGTAGCGGTGATGTATGGTGTTCCGCTGGTGATGTACGGCGAAAACGGCGAGGTGGAATACGGCGGAAATATGAAAAACGCCTTTAGTCCTACGCGCGACTGGCGGGCGGATCATAAAAATCATTATTTTTCCGGTATCGGCCCGGAGGATATGGCCGACCACGGCGTCAGCTTGCGCGAGTTGAAGCCTTATATGGCGCCTCCGGCCGAAGAGTTGGAGAAGCTCAACGTGGAAATCCACTTTTACGGTTACTACAAAATGTGGGTGCCGCAGGAGAATTATTACTACTGCGTCGAGAATACGGGCTTCGTGGCCAACCCCGTCCGTAACGAGGGCACGTACTCGAAGTATGCCTCGCTGGACGACAAACTCGACGGCTATCACTACTACCTGGCTTTCATCAAGTTCGGTCTGGGCCGGGGAACGTCTGACTCCGCCCACGAAATCCGCGACGGTCACCTGACCCGCGAGGAGGGCATTGCGCTGGTGAACAAGTTCGACGGCGAATTTCCCCAGAAGAACTACCAGACCTTCTTGGACTATTGCGGTATCACCGACGAGGATTTCCACGCCTGCATCGACTCCTGGCGCTCGCCCCACCTCTGGGGTAAGGACGCGGCCGGTAACTGGAAACTGCGCCATAACGTGGCCGGAACGGGCCTGGATGACTGAAGCCAACGCCGCACCGGGTGAACCGGAGATCGTTCGTCCCGCGCCCGCACCGGGGAGCCTCGGCACCCGGTTACGGGCGTTGGCGGGTTCGCGGGAGCTGCGCAACACGCTGCTGTACGTGCTGTCGTCGGCGTTTGGAGCCGTGCTGGGAATCGTCACGTTGCCGCTGTTTTCGCGCTATCTGAGCGTAACAGATTTCGGCACGGTCGGCTACGTGTCGTCGATCAACTCGTTCCTGGCGCCGCTCTTCGTGCTGAGTCTCAACTCGTACTACATCAACCAGTACTACGTCAACCCCGACGAAAGCCGGCGTACCGACCTGCTCAGTACGCTGATTATTTTCACGACGGGCTGGAGCTTGTTCTGCATCGGCCTGTTCAGCGTCCTGGGCTACGCGGCGTTCGCGTATTTCGGGGTCAGTGTTCCGTTTTTTCCGTATATGCTGGTGCTGCTGATCAGCAACGTCGCGCAGGGCGTGTTTACGTACGCCACGCTGCAATACCGGCTCGTGCATCGCGCTTGGGGTTACGCGCTGCTGACGATTGCGCAAGCGGCCCTGATGACCGGCCTCGGCCTGGTGCTGGTCCGCTCGTTCCACGCCGGGGCGCTGGGGCGCCTCAACGGGATGCTCTACGGCAACCTGGTGGTGGGCTTCGTGGCGTTGGTCGTGCTTTGGCCCCGCCTCCGGGCCCGCTTCGACTCCGGGCTGCTGCGGGCCGCGCTGCGGTTTTCGCTGCCGCTGATTCCGGTCACGGTGGTAGCGCTCTTGTTCGATACCATCGACCGTCTTTTCATTGAGCGAATGGCCTCGCTGCGCGAACTGGGTTTTTACAACGTAGCGATGCAGTACGGCTCGGCCATCACCATTCTCTCGTCGTCCATTTACCGAGCCTACGAGCCGGGCTATTTTGAAATGGCCGCCCGAGGCGATTTTGCGCGCATCAACCGCTCGTTCCGGTTTGTCACGCTGTTGTTCTTCGCCGGTTGCTTCGGCCTGATCGTCGGCAGTGGTCCGGTCATCAACCTGCTGACGCACGGCCGCTTCGGCCCCAGCGTACCGTTGGCGAACCTACTCATCGTCTCGTTCTTTCTGAAAGCCGTTTACCTGCTTTGCACGGTCCTGCTGACCATCGTGGGCCGAACCCGGGTGATGATGTGGACCTCGCTGCTCGGCCTGGGGCTGTTTATGGTGGCCAACTACACGTTGCTGGCGGGCTTCGGCATCGCCGGGGCGGCCTACGCCAAGGTGCTGCCGATGGTGGTGCTGATTGCGTTGTCGGTGTATCTATCGGGGCATCTGCGCGTATTCCGCTCGCTGCTCTGGCTCACGCTGGGGCTGCTGCTGGTGCTGTCGGCCGCCGCCATTTGGCTCGAACCGCTGTTGCGGCCCTTCTTCTCTTTCGTGCTGACTGCCCGCTCCTGACGCCTGATGCTCCTGCCTCCTCCTGCTGCTTCCACTTTAGATCCGCGGCCACCGTCGGCCGGGCCAGGCGTGGTGCATCTCTTCTACATTCATAGCCACATCACCTTTGCCGTGGCCCTGGGGGTAATGCAGCATCTGAAGCTGCCGCCCGCCGATTGCGTAGTGGTCTATGACCGCAAATACCAGCGTGCGCTGCCGGCCGGCGTTCGCGTTCATTCGCTGCCGCCACGCGCTTTCGTGATGAAGACGGCGCCCTGGAACCTGTGGCGCCAGATCGGCGAACAGGATGCGGAAATCGCGGCCCTGACCGATCACCGCCCTTACCATCTCTACTGCCCCCATCTGTGCATCGATCAGGTGCGGCTTCTGCTGACGAACGGGCAGTGCCGGGGCTATTCCTACCTGGAAGAAGGGTCGATGTCTTATATCGACCCTGCGCATTACCCTTACCGGCGCTACGAGCCGAAGCTCTTCGTCGTCAAATACCTGCTCTCGCGCGGGCGCATCCCCAACTATGCGCCTTACGGCGAACGCAGCTATGAGCGCGCCTACGTCGTCAGCCCGTACACGTTTCCCGGAATGCCCCGCCTAGTGGTGCTGCCGTACCCGTTCACGAAGGGCGCCTTGCCGGTTACTGCTATCACGACGGGTGGTTCCGACCTCACCGGCGCCCATCTACTGGTAATGGACCCGGTAGTGGAGAGCCATCTGGCCACCCGCGCATCGTATGAGTTAGGGATCGCCCTGCTCGCCGAACACCTGACTGCCCAACGGGTGCAGCGGGTTTACTACAAGTTTCACCCGATGCAGATTGCCGTGCCTGCGGGCCAGCCGTACTACGAGGAACTGCTCCGGCGCAGCGCATCCGGCGTAGAATGGGTGCGTTTGGCTGATGACGTGGTGCTGGAAGACGTCGCAGCAACCTTCGCCGACCTCACCTTCTACACCATCATTTCGTCGATGACGCTTTACGCCGGTTTCGCCGGGCACCGGATTTACCTCTTTGCGCGCCCCTTATTGGAGCGCGAACCAGCCCTGCGCGTACTGGCCGCCGAGTTGCCCCCCATCTATTGGGAGCTGACGACCGCGCTCTAGAGCCGTTTCAGCGTCCGTGTACGGTTGTAACGCCGACTACCAGTCGGCGCGTGGTGCCCCAAACCAGCGCCGACTGATAGTCGGCGCTACGTTTTGCCGAGAGCCACTTGTACAGTGAGTCCGAAACCACTCTAAGCGGTCAGCTACAAGCTGCAAGCGCTGATGCCTAAAAGGCCGGTGGGCAATCAGGGCGCGCCTCGCACGTTGCCTGATGACCCACCGGCCTTTCGTCGCCGTAGCGCGTACGGTTGACCAAGGCAGTCACTCAGTCACTCAGTCCCACTCAGTCACTCAGTCAAAAAAGTCACTCAGTCGCTCAGTCAATTAGTGCGTCGGCGCTTCGCCCAAGTGGTAGCGCACCATATTGTCGATAGGGGAGCGGATGATGATGCCAAGTTTCATCCCGTGGCGGCGGCAGATTTCGCCCAGGGCATCACGAAAATTGTACGCCACGGAGCCCACGCAGTTAAAGGAATACTGCTGATACCGGGGGTACTGCATCACCAGGTTTCGGAAAAAGGTGTCGAAGCCTTCCAGCACGATTTCCCGGCAGTAGGGAAAGTTGTTATGGTCGTAGCTGAACTTGGCGAACGACGCCAGGAAGCGGTTCGGCAGCGGCTGGTTATAGAGTCGGTCGATAATGGTCGAGCGGTTGAGGTCCGGGAATTCCTGCCGGAAAATCTCGTCCAGCCCTTTCGGTAATTGGCCGCGTAGAAAGTCGCGCAGCAGACGTTTACCGATAAACGAGCCGCTGCCTTCGTCCCCGAGGAAGTAGCCGAGCGAATCGACGCTGAAGGTCACCCGTTCGCCGTCGTAGAGGCACGAGTTGGTGCCCGTGCCCAGGATCGCGGCAAAGCCGGCCTCGCGCCCCAGCAGCGCGCGGGCGGCCCCGAGCAGGTCGTGCTCGATGCGTACCTGCGCGTTCGGGAACGTCTGGCGCATCGCCCGGCCCACCACTTCGGCCTTTTCTGCCGACGAAATGCCGGCTCCGTAGTAGTGGACTTCCCGTACTTCGGCGCGCGGCAGCGTGTCGGGCAGGTTTTGTTCGAGCGAAGTCACAATGCCAGCCGAATCGACAAAATCCGGGTTGTAGCCTTCGGTATTAAAATAAATGCGGTGGCCGGCTTCATCGAGCTGGCACCAGGCGCTCTTGGTCGAGCCACCGTCGGCAATCAGAATCATCGTGCTGATAAAGAGGGAGAACCGGGAGCTGCTCGGCGCCCGGAAGGTGAAAAATCGTTGAGGCGAGGCAAAACCACGTTGGTTTGCTCGCCCTTGCGCTTCAATAATGACTGCAAGTACGGCGTAACAATTTGGAAATTCCACGGCGCGGCCCTTTCTTTCGCAAAAATTCTAAATCGATTGCACAAAGCCCGGCTCAAACCGACCTTTGTGTCCGTTCGGAAACTTTTTTCGTTCAACTTTTCGCCGCTGAACCAGTTCGTCTGTCAAGCTGCTTATTCGGTCCACTTTTTTAACTTTTTTTCACAAGATGAAAAAACTACTTACCTTAGGAGCGCTCGGTCTGTTCGCTTCCTTCGGCGCCTTGGCGCAACCAACCTTAAATGGCCGTATTGAAGCCAGTGAGAAGGGTAACACGATAGGTAAATACCAGTCGCTGGGCCAATATACCAATCCTCGCGGGTTTGGTGATTGGGGTATGAAAGAAGCTTTTGTGGCCGAAGATGCCAACTTCCTGTATGTGGCTATCAACGGCACCGTAGAGGGTAATGGCAACGCGTTCCAGATTTTCTTCAATGTGCCCGCTCGTGCTGGTGTAGCAGCCTGTACGGCGCTGCCCGCTGCCACGCCAGCGGCTGACCCAACCTCGTTTCAATCGATGACGGCGGCGTTGGAGATGGAAGTGGACGCAGGTGTTGCTTACCGTGCGCCCGGTGGTATTCCGCAGTTGGAACTGGCTGATTACACGCTCGCCGCGCCCGCCTCGCAGGTGCTGATGCCGATGGCTGGCACGACGTTCGACGATCAAGGCTCGGCTGGTACGTTCCTGGCAGGTGCTGCCCGTGCCGCGTACAAAACATCGGCGGATGGTAAAGTGACGAGCAATGTCGATGAAGGCTTTGAGTTTGCGGTTAACAAAGCCGCTTACGGAATGGTGGCCGGTACGCCCGTCCAGATCTTCGTGTTGATGAACAACGGCGACGGGGGCTTCCTGTCAACGGATTTTATTCCTCAAGCCATCACTCCTAATGGCAATCTGGGCACAGGTCCGGATTTTTGCCTCGATGTGGACGGCCAGCAATTCGTAACCTACACGATCGGTAGCCCCTTGAGCGCACCGAAGCTGGCTGCTAACGCCATCAACTTCACGGTGTCACCGAACCCGGTTTCGGGCCAGGACGCAGCAGTGGAGTTCACAGTGGCCGATAAGGCGCAGGCTGGCTCCGTGATCGTGACGGACCTGCTGGGCCGCACGGTGGCTACGCTTGCCAACGGTACGCTGTCGGCCGGTACGCAGCGCTATTCGCTGCGTACAGCAGGCCTGTCGGCTGGTAACTACATCGTCAAGCTACAACTCGGCGATAAAGTGGCGACCCGTAAGGTGTCGGTGCTGTAAGCCAAACCGTTTGGCTGATTTGAAAAAGGGCGTCCCCAACCAGGGGCGCCCTTTTTATTTTGCTATACCTGTAATGAGGTGACTTGCGGCATCGAGAACCTGAAAGCCCTCAACTCAGGGCGATTTCGGTGTTTGTGTATGCGCCCCCGTGTTTCTTTAAGACTTAGGGCTATACTCATCGTTGGGGTCATTGTTCGGTAGAATGACTGTGATAATCTCCTCTGTGACCCCGTGTCCAATACTCACCACAGGGCAAACGCACGAAGGTTAAGCGATGAGCTGGCGAAGATATTGACCTTGATAGGCGGCCTGGACGCGCCGCTTTTGGAGACTGAGTTTGTCGGGTTGCCGGGTGATGATCTGGAGCGCGATTTTGCGTAACGTGGCCAGGTTTTCGGGGCCAAACCCTTTTCGGACGCGGCATTGATCTTCGCGGAAAGTGACATCCAAATGCCAGTGCAAGTGGTTTTCGATGCTCCAGTGACCTTGTGCCAACTTGCCGTAATACAGCGGATTGGCCTCCGATTCGTCGCTTAGGTAGTAGCGGGTTTGGCACTGGGTTTGGCCCTTCTGCGTGCGGCAGGCCACCACCTTCACCACCGTTTGCAGCCCGGACCAGGCGGCGCGCTGTTCCGCCCCCAGCACCTGGGCCGCGGGCAGACACCAGACCTGCCGCTGCTCGAAGCGACTGCGCGCATATTCCCACCGCTGCGCCACGCCCGGGGTTAGGGAGCGAGCGAAGGCGTCCGCTACCTCTTGAAATAACATTTGGTGGTTCTGTTTCAAGGCCAGTAGATAATGCCCGTTTTGCTGCCGGATCTGGGCGGCGATCGTCCGCTGGCAGCCCATTGCATCCAGCGTCACGACGGCTTCCGTGAGGTCGAGTTGGGCCAGCACCTGGGGCACCGCTTCGAGTTCATTGGCTTTGTCAGCGACCCGGCACTGGCCCACGCAGAGGCGGTTTTCACTGACCCAGGCATTCACCAGCCAGTAGCCGGCGGTGCCTTTGCTGGTCGGGCTGACGCCTTTGATTTTCTTGCCATCGACGCAAATTTGTTTTTCGGCCAACAGCGGCAGCAACTCCTGGCCGTGGGCGGCCAAACAGGTACGCAGCACCTGAGGATCAATTTGTTGAAAGGCGCGATTGAACGTGTCGTGCGACGGAACCCGGCCCCGCAAGTCCAGCAAATCGGCCAGCTCCGCCGCGCGATGCCGCGTAAAAAGGACCATATCTTCGTAATCCTGGCCGTTGCACCAATACGTACACAGGCCTAAAAGAAGCAGGTCACCGAGCCGGTACTTGCATTTGCTGAGTTGCCGGAAGTCTTCGATCTGATGCAGCGTTTCGTGCCAGGTAGGGTTCATGGGGCCGAACTTACACCCCACCAAGCTGACCGCCGACCTTCATGCGTTTGCCCTGTACTCACCATCGGGGGCATCCTTCGGGGTGGCACCGTACATCAGGTCCGAAACCGCTTTAGTGAGTATCTCTGACTCGCTTCGGCCTGTGTTCTCATCAAGTTTGAACGGATCAAACCGGGGAGTGCACAGCTAGAGCAAGGTTTTATCTCAAGACTTTCCTTGTTTCTTTTGCTGGGCTCCAAGCTATCAATTTGATAAAAATGGTCCGAAAGCAAAAACGCCCGCCGACGGTATGTCAGCGGGCGTTCTTGCTTAAAAAGGTACTAATCAAATCAGTAGCCAGGATTCTGACGAAGTTTCGGATTAGCCGTCAACTCGGCGGCTGGAATCGGGAAGAGTTTCAGATGTTCGGGGATTGCCGTACCTTTAGAATTGTTGGCCGCCCGCGAACCTTTGAACGACCAGAGGTAAGAACCACCGGTATAGCGACCGAAACGAATCAGGTCAGTGCGGCGAAGGCCTTCCCAGTACAGCTCCCGGCCACGCTCATCAATGATGTAGTTCAGATCGTAGGACGTTAGGTCGCCTGGGTAGTTTTGAATTGCTCCGTTTTCGTCCTTGTGTGCGCGCTGCCGCAATTCATTGAGGCGCTGAAGAGCAGTAGCAGCATCGCCGCCGGCCCCGCCACGCGCCACGGCTTCGGCATACATCAGATAAACATCGCCGAGGCGAAGCCACGGAATGTCAGTGTCGGTGAATTCTCCGTTCGCGTCTGAGCCATTGGCGCCGGTAGACGTTTTGTTAGACCACTTACGCACGGTCAGACCTTTGTTGAAATCGCCAACGTCTGTACCCGCTACCTGCGAGAACGTTACACGTAGGGGCGAGAAGAATGCCCGTTGATCAGGAATTACACTGGTCGGCGTTACGAGTGTGGCCGAGTCGCTAAACAGCAGCGGTAGATTACGGCGGGCGCGGATACCGCCCCAACCGCTGTTCACCCCCTGGTCAGCGCCGCGAATCTGCGTAGTACGAGGCGTACCAGACACGGAAGCGTGTATCAAGAAAGTGGTGCCGCCATAGGTGCGCGAGCGCAATCCATCCTGGGTCACGGCAAAGATGATTTCCGATTGCGAAGTCTGGCCATTGTCGGCTCGGAACAAATCGCGATAGGTTTCGTGCAGGCTGTAAGGACCAGCCATTACACGATTGCAATAGGTGATGCAGTCGGTGTAACGCGCGGTGCCTGTGTATACTTCGGCATTTAAGTAGAGGCGAGCCAGTAGGGCTTGCGCCGCACCTTTAGATGCCCGGCCATATTCTTGAGTTACGGGTAATAAGCCTTCTACCTCTTTCAACTCGCTTTCAACAAAATCAAAAACTTGAGCGCGGGTTTTCGGCTCCGGGTAAAAGAAGCCAAGCGGATCGGCTTCAGTAGTAATCGCGATCCCGCCGAAGAAATCTACCCCCTGCATATAAGCTAACGCTCGAAGAAAGCGAGCTTCGGCACGGTAGGCGCGGGCATTCTCCGCGTCTGCACCGCTAATGCCCCGTTCGCTGAGTTTGGCATCAGTCGTTTCGCGTAGATATTCGTTACAGATGCCAACCTCAAAGTAGATGCGGGCATACATAAACTGAAGAAAATTGTTCGTAGCCGTCCAGGTATTGTAGTTCAGGTCCTGGATGGCACCGTCGTTCCAGGCCACGACAGCTTCATCAGTCGTAAGTTCCTGGAGTTTCCAGACGATGCGTGAGTAAGCCGTCTGCCCTTCATCGTCGGCGGTGATGTCGGCCCGGCCGGTCGCGCTCTGACCTGTGATATTCAGACTACCATAAAGTTTAGCCAGAATCCCTTTGTAAATTGTTGGGTCGCGAAATATTTGATCCGTAGTGATCGAATTAAGCGGCGGATCGCGGTCCAGATCCTTGATACAGGAACTGGTACCAGCAGTCAGGGCAGTTCCTATGGCTAAGTAAGCCAGCGAGCGGGTTAATGGACGTTTCATTGAATTACGGAAGCGAAAAGGATTAGAAGCTGGCATTCAGACCGATGGTGAACGAGCGTGAGCGAGGGTACGTGTTGTTGTCGATGCCACCGAAAACTTCCGGGTCAAGCCCTTTGTATTTGGTAATCACGAACACGTTCTGCACAGCCAACGAAAGGCGTAGGTTCATTCCGCCGCCTGAGCCACCACTTGCTGTGCCGGCTTCGTCACGCGTCGAATTGCCGAAGAAGGTGCCGAAGTCGTAGCCAAGGGTCACGTTGTCCATTCGCAGAAACGAGGCATCCTGTACATAGTAGCTAGAACGTAACGTTTCCACCGAATTTGTGCCGAAATTAGTATCATTCACCGAAGTGGAACCGTTCGCTAGGTAGGTCTTGCCACCGATGAAGTTCAGGTAGTTACCGGTATTGGAAGCCGTCGCATTGTACAGATAGTTCCCCGTGTTCGCGCGCAGCGTGGCGGCTACCGACAAGTTTTTATAGCTAGCGGAAGGGGTGAAGCCCAGGGCCAATTTAGGCTGCCACTGCTTATAGAGGATGCGGTCGTCGGTTGTGATGTTACCATCGCCGTTCTGGTCCTTGTACACGGGACCACCATTTGTTGGATCACGCTTGGGCTTGCCATTCTCGTAAATCTGCTCGTACACAAAAAACACGGCTGATGGACTGCCCACTGCATCAATCTGCCCATTGTTGCCGGTGCCAGCGCCAATGCCGCCGCGTTCGAAGCCTGGAAAGCCGACTGGCACGATCAAGCTAGTGATTTTTTGCCGATTCACGGTGGCGTTGGCATTGAGGCTCACCAGCACATCAGTAGTGCGCACAACTACACCCGTAAGGCTGACTTCTATCCCCTTGTTTTCAAGAGAACCCACGTTGGCGTCGAGTTGGTTAGTTAAGTTCGAGCCAGCCGGGAACGTCACATTTGAAAGCAGGTCTGTGGTTTCGCGCGTATAGATGTCCACTGTACCGAAGAGGCGGTTGTCGAAGAAGCCGAAGTCAAGGCCGGCGTTGTATGTCGTTGTGGTTTCCCATTGCAGGGTTTTGTTATAGCCCCCGGCGCGCACTGTGTTGTAGAAGATCGGGTTACCGTTTTGGTCCTGCCCGAACTGGTACTGGGCCGAGCTGTCGCTGGTGGCATAGAGGGGCTGGGCCGGGTAAAAACCGCCAACTTCCTGTTGGCCCGTCTTGCCATAGCCAACGCGCAGCTTTAAGTCGGAGACGACCGTTGAACCAGCGAGGAATTCTTCACCCTTCACGCGCCAAGCCGCGCCCACAGCGGGAAAGTAGCCGCTGCGGTAGCCTTTGGCGAAGCGCGAGGTCTGGTCGTTCCGCAAAGTACCGGTAAGTAGGTAACGGTCCTTGAAGTTCAGGTTCGCCCGACCGAAGAACGACAGTAACGTGTAGCCTTCATCGGAAGCGCGGGTGGTGCGGAATAGCGGATTCAGAATCACGCCGCTGGCCGAAGTACCTGCCGGCAGCGAAGGCCGACGGTAACGAAAGTCCTGGTATGAATAGCCCGCCGTCAGGTCGAGGCGAAGGCCGCTCTGTCCCACATTTTTACCATAAGCCAGGTAAGCATCGAGGACCTTGTTGTCTTTGCGTTCCTGCTCTTGGTTGCTGAAGCCGCTGAGGTTAGCGTCGAGCTGGTTGAAGTTGGTCGCAGCGTTGCCCGGAATAACGGTCGTTTGGTAACCGCGCGCGATGTCATAACCCAAGTTCAGGTTAGCGTGCAGGTCGGGCAGAAAATGCAGCTTATAATCGAGCTGTATATTGCCGATCCCCCGGTACACCGTCGAGCGGCTTCGGCGCTGCTCCAACATGGCCACCGGGTTCCGGGGTGCTAAGCCCACGGGCTTGCCGGTTTGATCGAGCCACTGAAAATATCCTCCGTAAGGTGCGTAGGCCGGATCGTTGGAACGCACCGGCTGTGTAGGGTCAAAGCGCAGGGCTGTGCCAATGGCACCCCCATCGGCGAAGAGGAAATCGGACCACACCCCCTTAGCATTGATGTCAATCTTGAGGTGATCATCAAAAAGCATCGGCGTGGCACCTAGCGAAACCGAGTTCCGTTTAGCATTGCCACCGAGCAGTGTCCCTTGCTGATTCAGGTAGCCCACCGAAGCGCGGAAGGGCACTTTTTCGGCGATAGCACCCGTCAGACTCAGGTTGTTGTCGCTGGTATATGCAGTGCGGTAGATTTCCTTCTGCCAGTCCGTATTAGCTGAACCGAGTAGTGGGGCCAGCGTTGGGTCGATCGTGCTGGCAGGGCGGGTTTCAGTAGGCACATCCTGACGGATAAGCGCCCGGAAATCATCGCCCGATAGTACCTTAACGTAATTGCGTGGCTTGGCTACCGAGAACTGCGTATTGAAATTGAGCTTGAGCTTTTCGCCGCGAAGTCCTTTCTTAGTCGTAATCAGAATGACGCCGTTCGAAGCGCGCGAACCATAGATTGCAGTAGCGGAGGCATCCTTCAACACAGTGAAGGTTTCGATATCATTGGGGTTTATAGTAGAAAGCACGTCTGGCGCGCCCTGTACGCCCCGGTTATCGACTGGTACGCCGTCGATGACAATCAGCGGATCGTTGGAAGCATTCAGCGACGAGCCGCCTCGAATACGAATCGCTGAACCCGCGCCCGGCTCGCCCGAAGGTGGAGTGACGACTACGCCGGCAATCTTGCCTACGATCAGGTTGGCGGGGTTTGTCACCTGCCCCTGCACGAATTCCTTTGTGGAGACGGTTGCCACGGAGCCTGTCACATCCTGCCGCCGAGCGGTACCATATCCCACTACTACGGCTTCGGAAAGCTGGGTGGCGTCTTCCTTGAGCGAGAGGTTTACTACCGCATCGCCGCCAGCGGTGACGGTGATTTGCTGACGGCCGGTGGTCATCCCCACCGACGAGGCCGTCAGGGTATAGGTCCCCGCCGGCACGTCGCGGATGGTAAAGGAGCCGTCGCCAATAGTTGCGGCGCCTTTGGTGGTGCCTTGCACGAGGATCGTGACGCCGGGCAGGCCTTCACCGGCGCCATCGATGATGCGGCCGCTAATGCTGCCCGTGGCGGGTGCTTGCGCGTACGCGGGCACCAAGGCGCCCAGCCACGCTACTAGCCCCCAAAGCAGGAACAGGAGTACAGGGGTTTTTTTCATTCGAAATGAATCGAAAAAAGGAGTGATAGAAAAACAACACCCCGCCGCAGTGTGCAGACAGGGAAACCTCAAAATCAACTGAATGAACGCAATCGATTGCGCAAGCGACTCCGCTCGTCACGGTATCGGGCAGGAGTCAGGGGGTGGCGAAGTTACCAGACCATTCCCTTCATTTCACGCTGCCAAATTATAACCGGGAAAAGGGAGGATGCAAGCCAGCGTCCCAAAACCGCCCTTTCAGTAGTAATTTTTTGAGTAAGTAACCCGTTGAGGCCGACTTTTCCGTCTCCGGCTGCGTAACCGCGCCGCCGCCCGGTGGTTTTACCGCGCGACCAACCTGCCGACTATCGCCGACTTTTGCTGCCTTGTCGGCTTTCTTTTCTCTTACCAGTGCCAATGCCTTTCCTCCGTTTTCTGCTGTTGCTCGCTGCCGGTTTCATCGGTTTTAGCTTACCGATTCGGGCACAACTCACGCTTCGCGTCACGGCGGTGCCGGCCACGACGCCCGCCGGGGCGGTACTCTACTTGGCTGGTTCGTTCAATAACTGGAACCCCGGTGCGGCGGCTTACCGGCTAACTCCCGGTGTTGGCGGCACGTATATGCTCACCCTGCCGACCACCGTCCGCGGTGCCATCCAGTTCAAGCTGACGCGCGGTAACTGGGTCGCTGTCGAATGCACCGCCACCGGCGGAGCGCGACCGGACCGCACTTATACCGTGCCCGCCACCGGCGCCGTGACGCTTGACGTGCAGGTAGCCGGCTGGGCCGACCAGTTTACGGCGCCGCCTCCTACCCACACTACTTCTGTGAACGTTTCTATTCTTGATTCGGCCTTTGTGCTGCCGCAGCTCGGCGGGCGCACCCGGCGTATCTGGCTTTACCTGCCGCCGGATTACGCCACGTCCCAGAAAACGTACCCCGTGCTTTATATGCACGACGGGCAGAACCTGTTCGACGCCGCTACGTCCTTCAGTGGCGAGTGGGGCGTGGACGAAACCCTCGACCGGCTGCACCAGGCCGGCGACTGGGGCTGCATCGTGGTGGGTATCGACAACGGCGGCGCCAATCGTCTGAACGAATATTCGCCGTATCCCAACGCGCAGTACGGCGGCGGGCAGGGCGATCAGTACGTTGATTTTTTGGTAAATACGCTGAAGCCTTTCATTGATCAGCGTTACCGCACCCGCCCCGACCGGCTGCATACCGGCGTGATGGGGTCGAGTATGGGCGGGCTGATTTCGCTCTATGCCGGGCTGAAACGGCCTGACATATTTGGGCGGGCGGGGGTCTTTTCGCCGAGTCTGTGGTTCAACCGGCGCATCTACACCTTTGCGCGCGCTGCTCGCCCCGTGCGCCCGGACCCGCGCATCTTCCTGTTGAGCGGCGGGCGCGAAAGCGCCGGGCAACGCGCTGACCATCTGGCAATGGCCGACACGTTGGCCCGCGCGGGCTTCTCGCGCGGGGCGGGTGGAGAAGTCGATACGCTCCTCAAGACCGACGGTCAGCACGCGGAGTGGTTTTGGAAGCGCGAGTTTGGCGCGGCCTATCAGTGGCTTTTCCGGGGGACGGGCCCGCTGGGGGAGTCGGCTGCTGCGTCGGAAGCATCGGCCGGACTTGTGGTGTACCCTAATCCCGGGCCTGGTGCCGGGGGGCAATTGCAGGTTGAACTGGCTGATACCGCCGGAGCACGGCGGGTGCAGCTTCGGGATGCTACCGGGCGGGTGGTGCGCACTGCCCGTTGGCACCGGGGCCACGCGGCGCTCGACGTGGGCGCGCTGCCGGTGGGCGTCTATCAGGTCACGACGCAAAACCGGCGCGGCCAACTGGTACGGACGTGGGTGAAATACTAATTACGAATTACGAATTAATTTTTTTTAGACGCTGGATATAAATTAATAATTTATAAATCGTAATTATTTTATGCTGACTTCCGCCCACCTGTTGCTTCGCCCGATTGACCCTGCTCGTGATGCGGCGGCATTTTTTGCGCTGAACCAGGATCCGGAGGTGATTCGCTATACCGGCGACGGCGCTTTCGCTTCCGTGGAAGCGACGGAGGCCTTTTTTCGGGAGCGGGTGGCGCTGTATGCCCGCGAAGGAATGGGCCGCTGGCTGGTGGAGCGGGTGGCCGACGGCGAAACGCTGGGTTGGTGCGGGCTGCGTCGCCTGGACGGGGAGCCGGAATTCGCGGGCGAGGTGGACCTGGGCTACCGCTTTTTTCGCCAACATTGGGGGCAAGGCTATGCCACCGAGGCAAGTCGGGCGTGTCTGGCGCACGGCTTTGGGGCGCTGGGACTGCCGCGCATTCTGGCCCGGATCGACCCCGCCAACGCCGCCTCACGGGCCGTGGCCGTTAAACTGGGAATGCGGTTGCAAACGGCGTCGCGCCCTTGCGGCCACCTGGCAGCCGCGCTGATCTACGAGCTGACAGCTGCGGAGTGGCCCTCGGAAAGCGCGATGTAAAGTTGCGAGGTAGGTGCTTTGACGCGGCTGCGGCCGGGGCCGACGTATTTTTACTGATCGGCTGGTAGGGCCGCTTCGGCTATCTTCTTTCTTCTGGCTGCTTTTCAATGCAACACTGCTTCTTTTTTGGCGCCGGGCGTCGCTGGCTGGTACTGGTGAGCCTGATTTTTTGCGCCGGGCTGCCGCTTCGGGCGCAGTTGATCAGTCAGTATGCGCTGACGGTTTCCAACGGTACCTACACGGACCTGACGGGCAGTACGCCGCTGGCCCTGAATCAGGTAGGTACGGGCACCGACGATAATTATTCGGCGGCGCTGCCGTTGCCGTTTGCCTTTCGGCTGGGTGCGCAGGCGGTGAGTGCCTACGTGATCAACACCAACGGCTGGCTGACGTTTGGGCCGGGCGGGGTGGATCCCTACAACGTTCCGCTGAGCCGAAGCCGCAACCAGCTCGTCGCTTTCCTGGGTATGGACCTGACCGCTCAGCAGGCGGTTTACAGCAGCCGAGTGCTGGGCACGGCGCCGAATCGAATTTTTCAGATCGAAGCCAAAAACATCACGGAGTACGGCGTGGCGCTGGCTACCGGCAATGTGCAGATCTGGCTTTACGAAGGCTCCAATACAGTCGAGATGCACTACGGTGCATTTTCTGCCGACTGGACGAACGGCACTGCCTCGGGTGCTCAGGTGGGCTTGCGCGGTAACGACACAACCGACGTTCGCTCGGTCAGCGGTTCCTGGGCAACGCCCGTAGCGAATACCTCGTCGCGTGCCCTGCTGGCGCTGGATGGCGCCCTGGGCGACCTGCCCGCCAATGGTTTGATTCTAACCTTCGCGCTGCCCACGGGCGTCGATTTTACGGCTCCCACCATCGCCCCGCTCACCCTGACGCCCGCTGGTGCGCAGTGCCGGGCCGTGCCCCATACCGTGACTACGACCGTGACCGATGCCACGGGCCTGGCCCGCGTCGAGTTGCTGGTGCGCGTGGCAGGCGCGGCGCCTATCGTGCAGCCAATGGCTCCGCAGGCGCCAGGTAGTTCGGTTTATGAAGCTACCGTGCCGGCCACGGTGGGCGCGGTCACCGTACAGGTGCGCGCCGTGGATACATCGCCGAATGCCAACACCGGTACGTCGGCGGTCATCTTTTACCAGGATGCGTTACTGACCCTCGATGCCGGGCCGGATCAGATCATCAATGCTGGTTCCAGCGCCACGCTCCAGGCCACCAGTTCGCGCGAAGTGGCGGTGCGGATCACCGAATTCACGATGTCGCGGGCGGGAGTTGGCGCGACCACTTCTTACCCGCCCTATGTGCCCGCTACGGCGGGTGACTTTCTGGAAATCACGAATCTGACAACCACCGTGGCCAATCTGGCAGGTTATGGTCTGGAAGTGCTGAGTGCGGGGCTGGCCGCGCACACGTACGCTTTTCCGCCGAACACGACGCTGGATCCGAGGAGAGTACTGCTATTGCACCTGGGCACCGGGCGCGATTCGGCGGAGGTGGGCTACTACAATACGGGCGCGGCTACCGATGCCCTTTTCTCCGGCAGCAGCGTGGCCTTCGTGCTGAGCGCCCCCGACGGGCGGGTGCTGGATGCCGTGGTAGTCAATGCCTTCGTGCCCACGTCGCCTATTGGAGCGCTCGACTGGATCGGCCCTGGCGTCGTTTCCGCTTCGGGGGTAGCGGGGGCCAGCCTGCGGGGCGCCGACCTCGACAATGCCACTAATTGGGCGGGCGCTACGGCCGCCCAGCGCCAAACACTGGGCGCCATCAACGCCGGACTACCGACGCTGCAACCGCCCACGCCCGTGATCTGGACCGGTGGTCTGTTGAGTACGCCCAGCGCCGGCAGCCTCCTGATTACGCCCGGCCACCCGACGCCCGGCGTTTATCAGTACGTGGCCTCCACCACCGACGGTACCTGCACCGTGACGGATACCGTGCGCGTGACGGCCATCGTGCCGGGTACGCTGGTGCCCGATTTCTCGGCTGACACGGCTAATATCGCTGTCGGAGATGTGGTGACGCTGACCGACCGCACCTTCGGTATTCCGACCGACTGGCGCTGGCGCCTGACGCCAATGACGGGCATCACGTTCGTCAACAATACGTCGGCCATCAGCCAGAATCCGCAGGTGCAGGTGGGGCGGCCCGGTCGCTACACCGTCACGATGACCGTCGATAATGGCACCCGAACCGATTCCGTCACCAAAATCGCTTACCTGAACGTGGGGCTACGCTACTGCGTCGCCGGGTTGCAAACGGCGCCCTGTTCTTTGAATAACGGCTTCATCGACAGCGTGGTGATTGCGGCAACGACCTTGCGGAGCGTCGCCACGGGGTGTGCTTCCGGCACCACCGCGCCTGGTTACACGGCGTATCCGCAGGCGGGTGCTACCACTGCTGAACTGGCGCGGGGTCAGGCGTACGAGTTGCAGGTCACCACGTCGGGCCGCGGCTCGGTGGCGGCCTGGATCGACTTCAACAACGACGGCGTGTACGATTCGACGGAGTACCTCAGTATTACGACCCAGGCCCGGCCCAATGTGGCGGCGACGCTGGTTTTCACCGTGCCCGATTCGGCCGTACTGACGGCCACCACGGGGCTTCGGTTACGCAACGCTCCGTTGCTCACCAACGGCATCGGCGGGGCCAACGCCTGCACCGCCCGCGCCAACGGCGAGACCGAGGACTACCGGGTAAAGCTGGTAGCAGCGCCCAATGCCGTGCCCGCCGATTACGCGGCAGCCGGCCTCGTCGTTTACCCGAATCCCAGCACCGGACTGGTGCGGGTCCGGCTGTCGGGGCCGGGGCTGCTGACGGTGCGCGACGCGTTGGGGCGGGTCGTGCATACGCAGGCCGCTACGGCGCCGGAAACTGTGCTGCCGCTCGGCCACCTGCCGGCGGGCTTGTACGGGTTGTCCACGGAGCTTGGCGGGCGCCCGATTCGGCAGCGGCTGGTGCTGACGCGCTAAGCCGGACCCGGCTCTCCCTCGTCCTCCTCCGCCTCCTGAATGCGCCGCCTTAGCCTGACCGGTCCGGAATCGAGCGGTAAGACCACGCTGGCCCGCTGGCTGGCACAGGAGCTGGGCGGCGCCTGGGTGCCCGAGTACGCCCGCACCTATCTGGCGTCGGAGGCATTGGATATCAGTCAATTGGCCCTGAGTGACCTGGAGGCTATCGCTCACGGGCAGTTGGCGGCGGAAGCCGCCGCCGCCGTTGCGTTGCGGCCCGGCCAGTGGCTGTTCTGCGATACCGACCTGTTGGTGATACTGCACTGGGCAGAAGCAGTTTTTGGCACCTGCCCGGCATGGTTGCGCGCGGCGGCGCTGGCCCCAGCGGCTTACACGCATCGCTTGCTGCTGCGCCCGGACCTGCCCTGGGAGCCGGACCCGCTGCGGTCGCTGCCCGACGCCGACGCGCGCTGGCGTCTGTTCGCGCGTTACCGGGCTACCCTGCAACAGGAGGGGCTGCCTTTTACCGAAATCGGTGGGGTGGGGGAGGTGCGGAGGCAAACCGCCCGGCGGGTCCTGGAAGAGCTGGTGTACGGCGGGGCGGGGCCATCAGTGCCTCCAGCCTAGCACCGGTACGGACTGGCGGGGACGGCTGTAGTCCGGTTCCCAGTCAGAGGTGGGCAGCGTGATGCCCGGGGGCAGGTCGAGATCGGGCAGGTCATCGATGACGGGTTCGCCGCCGTCGTCAGAATTATCGGGGCGGGGGGGCTGGGGCGTGAAAGGCGGCAGCAGCACGAAGTACGTGAAGATGACCAGGACGATGGCGGAGTAGATGAGGCTTAACATAAAGTAGTTGCGGTTGGAAACGGCGCGGCCGGAAATTCGGCCCGCGCGGGGGCGATGCGCGTCCCGGAAAAGACGGAGACGCAAATCATGGTAGTGAAGTTACAGCAAACGGGGCGCCGACAGTCGTTACGGGCCGGTTATCTTTGCGGCTGTTTAGGGGTGCTGCCTGTTGCGGGAAATCGCGCGGGCGGCTGAGATCATACCCATTGCACCTGATTCCGGGTAATACCGGCGAAGGGAAATAAACAGCCGCCCGCAGATGTGTGCAGGGTTTGGGCGGCGCTCTCGTGACGTTTTGGGGCCGGGGTCAACCCCTGGCGGCGGCCCCGTCACTCATTTTTCGGTTCACTGTGTTTTCCTTTTTACCGTTGGCCCGCGCCCTGGCGCTCGGCCTGCTGACGGGCGCCGCGTGGTCGTCGGCCTCCGCTCAAAATTCCCGGCCAGCCCCTGGAGCGCCGGCCGATTCGCTGCGTACCGTCCGCCTTCGGGAGGCCCAGGTGTCGGCCACCCGTGCTTCGGAGCAAACCGGCACGGCCTATCAGACGCTTGGCCCGAAAGCCCTGCGCGACCGCAATTTTGGCCAGGATCTACCGTACCTGCTCGACCAAACGCCGTCCGTCGTGACGACCTCTGACGCCGGCACCGGCATCGGCTACACGGGCCTGCGGATTCGCGGCACCGATCCCACCCGCGTGAACGTGACGCTGAACGGCGTGCCGGTGAACGAGGCCGAGTCGCACTCCGTCTTTTTCGTGGACCTGCCAGACCTCGGTTCGTCGGTGCAATCCATTCAGGTGCAGCGCGGCGTGGGCACTTCGACCAACGGCGCTGGGGCGTTTGGGGGTTCGGTGAATATCGAAACGGCCGCGCCCCGCCGCACGGCCTACGCCGACGTGACGAACGCCGTCGGCTCCTACGGCACCTGGCGCTCGACGGTGAGCGCGGGCACGGGCCTGATTGGGGCCGATTCCGCAGGTCGGGGGCGCTTCGCCGTCGATGCCCGGGCGTCCCGAATTCAGTCTGAAGCCTTCATCGACCGGGGTTTCTCGCGCCTGCGCTCGCTCTACCTCACGGGTACGTACATCACCGACCGCACCCTCGTGCGCGCGCTTGTGCTGACGGGCCAGGAGCGCACCGGCCAGGCCTGGTACGGGGTGCCGCAGGATTCCGTGGCGCGCGGCAACCGCACCTTCAACCCGGCGGGGTTTGATTACGACGATTTCGCCGGTAATCAGCGCGCCACGCCCTATCAGAACCAGACGGATAACTATCAGCAGGACTATTTTCAGCTCCTGCTATCGCACCAGCTCACTCCCGGTCTGACCCTGAGCGCCACGCCTTTCTATACGCGCGGCGGCGGTTACTACGAGGAGTTCAAGGCGCAGCAGCCATTCAGTCGTTACGCTTACGACCCTGGCCTGCTGATTCAGAACGGCGACACCATCCGCCGCACCGACCTGGTGCGCCGCCGCTGGCTGCAAACCGACCTCTACGGCCTGACCTGGGCCTTGACCCAGGCACCGGCCGGAGCGGCCTGGACCCTGACGCTCGGCGGCGCGGCCACCGCTTATCAGGGCCACCATTACGGCGAGGTGATCTGGGTCGAACGCGCCGCGCCGCCCACCAACGACTGGCGTTACTACGACGAACACCCCCGCAAGACCGACGCCAATGCTTACCTGCGCGGCACCTGGCAGGCCACCGAGCGTCTGAGCCTTTTCGTGGATGCGCAGGTGCGCGGAGTGCGCTACCAATTGCTGACGCCCGACCCCGACGGTGCCCGCCGCGCGCAGACCTTTCGCTTCACGTTCTTCAACCCGAAAGGTGGCCTGACGCTGGCGCTGCCGGGCGGCGCGTCGGCCTACGCGTCGGCGGCCGTGGCCCAGCGCGAACCCACCCGCGCGGCTTACACCAATACACCGCCCGCCCGCCAGCCTGTCGCCGAACGCCTGACTGATTATGAGGCGGGTATCCGCCGAACCGCCGGGCGCTGGCAGTGGGGCCTGAACGCTTACTGGATGCAGTACCGTAACCAGTTGGTGCTGTCGGGCAAGCTCGACGACGTGGGTAATCCGATCCCGACGAACGTGCCCGACTCATACCGCGCGGGCGTCGAAATCACCACTGCCGCGGCGCTGCTGGCCAACAACCGCCTGACGCTGAGTGGAAATTTGACGCTTTCGCGCAATCGTATCCGGCAGTACACTGACTACGTGTTCGACTACGACACCAATGCCGAGCAGGCGACTACCTACACTTCGGCCACCATCGCCTATTCGCCTGCCGTGATCGGCGCGGCTACGCTGGAGGGCGAGCCGCTGCCCGGCCTACGTCTGGCGTTGCTGGGCAAGCACGTCAGCCGTCAATATCTCGACAATACCGCTACGGAAGCCCGTTCGCTGGCGGCCTACACCGTGGTGGATGCGCGGGCGCGCTACACCCGCGCCGTCCGCATTCTGGGCCTGCGCGAGGTGGAGGCCGCCGTGCTGGTGGCGAATGTACTGAGTGAAAAATATGCGTCCAACGGTTACACCTACGGCTACCGCTCCGAGGGTACCCGCTATGACTTCACGTACCTCTATCCCCAGGCGCCCGCTAACGTGCTGGCTTCGTTAAGCTTGCGGTGGTAAGGCGGAGGGGGTGAAATTGGCCGATTGCTCAACGCGCCCCACTTGATGATTATCTGACGGCGTACAAGGCATCCGGAAAGAAGCCGAAAAAAGCCCCCGCGCCCTGGTTGCCATAACGGCAGGGGCACGGGGGCTTTTCGGATTTGGGTCAGGCCCGGATGATTACTCGGTCACTATTCGGTCACCTCGATACTGATCGTACGGTTGCCGTCAGCGGGGCCGATGAAGCGGCGGTACTTTTCGGCCACTTCGGTTGATTGTTTCTGGCCGTTGATGCGCAACTCGCCATTGCGGGTCTCGAAGCGGAAACGCTGGTCGTTTTTGCCGATCAGGCCGTCGCGGCGAAGCTGGTCGCGCAACTCGTTGGTTTCGATAGGGGGCGGGGGTGGCGGCACCCGAAAGTTGCGGCTTTCCCGGCGGGCGTCTTCCGCATCGCGTAGGGCTTCCCGGCGGTCTTCATCGGCCTCCCGCAGGGCTTCCCGTCGGTCTTCATCGACCTCCCGCAGGGTTTCCCGGCGCACGTCGTCAGCTTCGCGGCGCACGTCGGCGGTTTCCCGCTGAACTTCGATTCGCATCCGCCGGTCCGCGCTGGCACGGCCCCGGTTACGGCTATTGGTTCGGCTCGCGCCGTCGTTTTGCTGCCGTTCCATTTCGCGGCCGAAGTCCTCCATCCGGCGGCCGTATTCGTCCATTTTGCGGCCGTATTCGTCCATTTCACGGCCATAGGCATCCATCTGCTGCTCGTAAGCGCGCTGCTGCTGCTGATAGCGCTGGGCGGCTTTAGCATCGCCGACTTTGGGAGCGCGCGGCGCGCGGGGTGCTTTGGGCACGGCCGGAACGGGTACTGGCGGGGCGGGCGGCGCCGGGGCCATTCCCGGTACGGGAGGCACGGGCGGAACCGGTGGCCCGGCCCGCCGCTGGATCCGGATGTGCGGGCCACCGGGGCGGTCGTCGGCATTGACCGAGAAGTCGAAGTGGTTGAAGTCGATACCGGCAAAAACCCGTTCGATTTCGCTGCCGATATGCTCGCCCAGGGAGTCGAGGTCGTACACGCGGCCATTGATATCGGCGCGGTTACCGTCGAGCTGAATCCGGACATCGCGGCGCACCCGGCGGCGGTCAGCATCGGCCAGCGTCCGGGGCGTTTCGGCCAGGGCGCGGGCGCGGTCGTCGGCATCGGCTTGCAAGCCGGCGCGGCGGTCGCGGCGGGCTTCCGTGAGTTGCTCCTCCACGAGCGGTTTGAACTCGCCGAGCTTGTCTTTCGGCACGGGTTTGCCATCTACATAGACTTCCCGCAGCCGGTCTTTTTTGTCTTTGACGATGATCAGGTTCGGCGCGCGGCGAGGGGCTGGTGAGTCGAGTCGGACCGTTGTGCTGGTGCTGGAAACGATCTTTTTAGTCGTGTCGGCAGGCAATAGTGTGGGTAGCGGCAACTGCGCCGGTTCGAGCCGGAAGCGCCCGGCCGCTTCGGCCCGCGCGGGCAGTGGCAAGCGCAGCACGGCATTGGTGACCATCACCAGCAGCAGCAAAAGCGCCACCACCGACGAGCCAGCTACCGCCCCTTCCGCTGGCCGAATGGCCTCGGCGGCGGTGGGTACCACCAGCCGCTTGATGCGGGCCAGCAGTCGCCCACCCGTGGCCCCCAGCGCCAGGCGCGCGGGCAGCGGGGCGGCGTAAGCAACCGGGGCGGCGGCTTCCCAGGCGGCCAGTGCCGCCAGCGCGCGGGCCAGCGTATGGGCCTGCCCGTTGAGGGCGGCCACGGCCAGATCGTCGCAGCACAACTCACGTTCCTGCCGGACCCGGGCGCTCATCCACCAGACGGCGGGGTGGAAGAAAAAGAGCGTCTCGATCAGCGCCTGTATCAGGTTGAGGGCATAATCGTGGCGGCGGATGTGCGCCAGTTCGTGGGCCAGAATGGCTTCGAGTTGCGCCGCGGGCAGCGCGTCGAGCAGGCCCAGCGGCAGCAGGATCAGTGGGCGCAGCCAGCCCACGGCTACCGGCGACGCCACCCGCGCCGATTCGCGCAGGGCGACCGGTCGCCCCACAGCCAGCTTACCGGCCAGCAGCGTGAGGCGCGCCTGCCAGGCGGCGGGCACCGGCACCAAGCCCGTGCGGCGCAGGCGGCGCACCACCATCAGGCCGCCGCCAAAACGTAACAACATCAGCAGCAGTCCCGTGGCCCAGGCGGCTACCAGCGCAGGCAGCACCGGTTCGAGGCATTCGGCCGTGGCGCGGAGGCCGAGGTTCAAGCCATCAGCGGTAGGGATGATGGCTGTGCCGGCGGGCCCGGCGGTGGTTCCGATCAAGCCTGTCGGCGGCGTACTGGCGGCAGTTATCGGCTCGTAGGCCAGCGTAAAGGTGCCCGCGGCCAGCACCAGCGTCAGCAGTAAAGCGCCTGCACTCAGGGTGTAACGGGCACGGGCGCGCGTGGTGAGCGCCAGGGCGCCGTGCAGCAGGGCGGCCACTGCGCCAGCTTGCCAGAGGGAGTGGAGCAGCGTCCAGCCCAGGGCACGGACGGGCGCTTCGGAAAACAGGGAGGCAACCGAGTTCATCGGGTGGGGGCGGGGGAAGCGGGTGACGGATTCTCTAATTCATCCAGTAAGGCCCGGATTTGGGCCAGCTCGTCGGCCGAGGGCGCCGCGCCGGGAGCGCCCAACGCCCGCAGCACGAGTTGCGAGGCCGAGCCGCGGAAAGCGGCGTCCACCAGGGTGGTCAGCAGTTGCGTCTGCGCCGCCTGTTCGGCCACGGCGGCGCGGTAGATGTGCTGCCGGCCGTCAGCCTCGCGCAGTACGAGGCCCTTGTCGGTCATAATCTGAAGCACCTTCAGCGTAGTCGTGTAGCCCACCTCGCGGCCGGCTACCGTATTTTGACGGTCGTTGATGGTCCGCACGGTGGCGGGGCCGTGGGTCCAGAGCAGGCGCAGCAGGTCCAGCTCGGCGGCAGTGGGAGCAGCGGGTGGTGGTGACATGGGCAGGGGGTGACGAGAAGTACGAAGCATTTCGTACTTCTGAAGGCGAAGTTACTACGAAAGAGTTCGTACTTGGTGCTTCCGTTGGCTCGCGGCTTAAATTTTTTTTGATAGGCGCCCCGGGACCTCGCTAAAAAGGCGGGCGGATACGGCGCCAGCACAGCCGAATTTACTGGCCTGAATAAGAAACCGGACTTACGCACTGCCAGCCGGTAGTCCCTACGGGACCACAAAATCGCGCAAAAAATGCGTGTTTCTACCAGAAGATAGTCCCTACGGGACCGCCTTTCTGGGTTCTAGCACCTATGCGTAAGTTCTGAGAAAGGAAGCTGCTAGTCAAGTGTTTGTGCGCAGCGGGCTGTGCAGTCCGCCCGGTTTATTCACCGCGCAGCGCGGCCAGCTCGCGGAGGAGTGTTTGCTCGCGCTCGGTCAGGTTTTGGGGCAGCCGGGGCTGCAGGTGGACGTACAGATCGCCGGCTTCGTCGCCGCTGGCGCCGTAGCGCGGGTAGCCTTTGCCGCGCACCCGCAGCACGGCGCCGGGATGGGTTTCGGGTTTGATCGTGACGCGCACCTTGCCGCCGCCGAGGGTAGTAATGGTTTCCTGCCCGCCCAGCAGCAGACGGTATACACTCACGGCGTAGTCGAGGTGCAGGTCGTCGGAGTCCTGCGCCGAGCCATCGCCGGCGAAGCGGAAGCGCGGGTCGGGCTGGAGGCGGAAGGTCAGGAGCAGGTCGCCGGCGGGGGCACCTTCGGCTGGCGCGGGGCCACCGCGCCCTTTGAGCCGGAGGGTTTGGCCTTCGCGCAGGCCTGGCTTGAGGTTCAGCCGAATCGGGCCGACCTCTGGGCCGAGGTTGATGATGCGCGCGCCACCCGCCGCCGCTTCCGCGAGCGACAGTTCGATGGTCGCCTGGAAATCGCGTCCGCGCGCAGTCTGCCGGGAGCGCCCGCCACTGCCCGCGGTGCCGAAAATCGAGGAGAAGAAATCGGAGAAGCCGCCTCCGCCGAAGCCGCCGTCTGCGTCGTCGGGGGCGCCTCTTCCGGCAAACGGGTTGCCTCCGGGGGCGCCGCTGTTGGTGTACTGGCTCCAGTCGAAGCCGCCCGCCGGACCTGCGCCCGGCCGCCCGCCGGGGCCGCGCCCACCGGCGCCGGCCATTTGCTGGTAGCGGGCGTAGTCGGCGCCGAGCTGGTCGTATTTACGGCGCTTTTCGGTGTCGGAAAGCACCTCGTTGGCCTCGTTGGCTTCCTTAAAGCGAGCTTCGGCGGCGGCGTTGCCGGGGTTTTTATCCGGGTGAAACTCGCGCGCCAGCTTGCGGTAAGCCTTTTTGATCTGGTCCGGGGTCGCGTCCTTGGCCACGCCCAGGGCTTTGTAATAATCTTTGTATTCCATCAGAAGGGCGTCGGTCGAAGATGATCCGGCGGTAGGGGTGATTCAACGAAAAAGCGTTTCTGCTACCCGTCCCGGGCTGATACGGGGTATTGGCCGCTCAGGGCTGCGGCGCTCCGCGAAGCGCGCAAGTGAGGCCGGCTTGGAGCTGGTGAAGCGGTTCTTGGTTGGGCCCATTGAGCAGCGTATCACGCCGACGAAGGTAGCGGCCGGCCGCGCCATCAACTGGCCCGAAACTGCCGCGTGGTCAGATCAAACCGGTTGCCGCGCACCAGGCAGTGGACGCGCAGGTTTTCGGCGTAGAGCGGGGCGTCGGGCGGGGCGTCGGCTACGTTGGTGGCGCCGATGCCGTGACCGTCGATCAGCACCGCCATTCCGGAGCCGACGCACTCGGCCACCGTGCCGTGCCGGACGATGAGCGCCGTATCCTCGCCCAGACCGATGCCGACGTGCTGCGGACTCAAGAGCACGGCCTGCGTCAGGCGCCCGAACCGGCCGCGCTTCACGAAGTGGGTATCGACGACGCAGCCGCCGAGCAGGCCCAGGCCGGCGGCCATTTCCACGTCGCCGCTCAGCATCGCCTCGTGCTGCGCGCCGGAGACGAGCATCCGGTGCGGGAAAGCCATCGAGCCGGCACTCGTGCCGGCCACTACCAGCCCCGTGTGGTAGTAGCGGTAGCGCAGCAGGTCGCCGAAGCGGGTGCCGGCTACCTGTTCGACGAGCCGAAGCTGGTCGCCGCCGGAAAACAGGACGATGTCGAGCCCCATCAGCCAGTCCAGGGCTTCGGCGGAGTTGGGCGTTTCGGGTTTGCGCAGGTCGATGAACGTCAGCCCGTGGTGACCCAGGTGCCCGTAGGCCTGGACGTACATCTCGGCCATCTCGTAAGGATAGTTCGACGCCGATACCATCACGCCGATGCGCGGCTGGGGCTTGCCCGTGAGCTGAACCAGGCGTAGCAGAATTTCGTGGTCGATGTAATCGTGCCGGTATTTGTGCAGCGGCGGACGCTTGTTGGCGGGGCCCCGGTCTTCGGAGCCGCCAATCAAAACCAGGATGCCGGTGGGTTGGGCCATTGAGCAAAGGTCCGGTGCCGGGAGGGGAATGGCCGGAAAAGAAAAACGCCGGTCATCGACCGGCGCCTTTGCTGCATTCACTGAAAAAAACACGAGCCGGGGAGGTGCGCCTTGCAGCAATACCGTCCCGACAAATTCCCAGAGCCCGCCCCCGGCGCGGCGGTTGCCCGGCGGAAAGAAAAATCGGCGGCGGGCGCCAACCTCCGCGCGGAGCTGGGGCCCAAAAAGCCCGTCGCCGCCTGGCCAGCAGGCCAGACGGCGACGAACAGCGGCAGTACCGCCAAAAGCCCGTGCCCGGCGCGCGGCTACTGGAAATACTCTTTCATCTTCTCGAAGAAGCCTTTTTCGTTCTTGCTGGGGGCCGGGACGAAGTTGGTCGCGTCGCGGAGTTTTTCGAGGGTGGCGCGCTCCTCGGCGTTGACGGCTTTCGGCGTCCAGACGTTGATATGGATCAGCTGATCACCCCGACCGTAGCCGTTCAGCTCCTGAATGCCCTTGCCGCGTAGGCGCAGAATTTTGCCGCCTTGCGTGCCCGGATCGACCTTGATCTTGGCTTTGCCTTCGAGCGTGGGCACCTCGGTGGTGGTGCCCAGCACGGCGTCCACGAACGAGATGTAATGGTCGTACACGATGTTCGTACCGTCGCGCTTGAGCACCGGGTGCGGCTCTTCTTCGATCTGAATCAGCAGGTCGCCGGGGACGCCGCCGCGCTGCGGGGCGTTGCCCTTACCTTGCATCGAGAGCTGCATCCCGTCCTGGACGCCGGCCGGAATCGGGATCGTGATCGACTCTTCCTTCAGCTCGCGGCCGTCGCCGTGGCAGACGGCGCAGGTGGCCGTCACGCTGCGGCCCTCGCCCTGGCAGGTGGGGCAGGTGGCGGTGCTCACCATCTGGCCGAGCATCGTGTTCACCACTTGCCGCACCTGGCCCGCGCCCTGGCAGGTGCCGCAGGTCTGGAATGAGGCCGCGTCTTTGGCGCCGGTGCCGTTACAGGTCGAGCAGGCTACGTGGCGCTTGACCTTGATCTTCTTTTCGACGCCGTTGGCCACTTCTTCGAGCGTCATTTTGAGCTTGATGCGCAGGTTCGAGCCCTTGCGTGCCCGCTGCCCGCCGCCCCGACCCTGGTTGAAGAAGCCCTCGAAGGCGCCGCCGAAGACGTCGCCGAAGTTCGAGAAGATGTCTTCCATCGACGGCCCGCCGCCGGCCGCGCCGCCCACGCCCTGGTGGCCGTAACGGTCGTAGCGGGCGCGCTTGTCCGGGTCCGAGAGCACCTGATACGCTTCGGCGGCTTCCTTGAACTTGGCCTCGGCGGTGTGGTCGTCGGGGTTTTTGTCCGGGTGGAACCGGATGGCCTGCTTGCGGTAGGCTTTTTTCAGCTCGTCGGGTTGTGCCGTGCGGGGCACTTCCAGCACGTCATAGTAGTCGCGTTTCTCCGCCATAAAAAAAGGCCTCGTTCCCGGTGCCGCTCCGGCGGGAGCGGGAATTCTGATCGGGGGGGTGGGGGCGTGATCGGGTGAATGATAAGGGGCGCTCCGAAGCGCATCGGGCGGCTGACCCGGTAGCGGCCCGGTTTAGCTGCCGAGCACCACTTTGGCGTGGCGCAACACTTTGTCGTTGAGATAGTATCCCTGCTCGACGGCATCCAGCACCTGGCCGCGCTGCGCCTCGGTGGGGGCGGGCAGTTGGGTAATGGCCTCGTGCAGCTCCGGGTCGAAGGGCTGGCCAATGGTGTCCATTGCGGTCAGGCCTTTCTGTTGCAGGGTTTTGGTGAGTTTCGTGATGACGATTTCGAGGCCGTCGCGCACGGCCTGGGCATCGGTGGCGGTGGCCGTGTGCTGGCGGGCGCGGTCGCAGTCGTCGAGTACGGGCAGCAGCGCGACCATCAGTTCCTGATTAGCTGTTTTGAACAGCTCGGCGCGCTCGCGGGCCGTCCGGCGCTTGTAATTCTCGAATTCGGCCAGCAGGCGCAGGTATTTGTCCTTCAGCTCGGCGGCTTCGCCACTGCCGGAAGTCGACGCGGGCGCGGCTTCGGTCAGCGGGCTTTCGACGGCCACCGCTTCGTCGGCGGGCTGATCGTTGAAGGTATCCTGGTCGTCGGGCGCGGGTTTGTGGGTTTCAGTGCTCATCAGGAGGCGAAAACGGCGGAAGAAACGGGAGGATTTCAGCTAAAAGGACAGGTCCGGGCACGAAAAAGCCCGGCACCCGCCAGGCCGAGCCGTTTTCAAGGGTTGGGCCAATGCGCAAAGGCTGACAAGTTGGCTGAACTTTGACACCGAAACCATCGGGTGGGTGGCGGGCACCAACGCCCCGTCCGCAGGCCACGGGATGCCGTAAGGAAGCCGCCGCTCATCAGCAGATCAATTCCATCCACGCATCAGCAAATCAATTCCCCCCAATGCCTCACCTGATTCTGCCTGCCCCCAAACGTTGCGCCCGCCGTGGCCCGGACGCTGATTTTGACGTGGTGATCGTGGGCGCCGGGGCGGCCGGCCTGAGCGCCGCCCTCACCTTGGGGCGGTCGTGTCGCCAAGTGTTGGTCTGCGACGGCGGCCCGCCGCGCAATGCGCCTTCGCCGGCCGTTCACGCTTTTCTGACCCGCGACGGCACCCCGCCTGCCGAGTTGCTGCGCATCGCCCGGGTCCAGCTCAAGCCCTATTCGGACGTGCAGCTGCGCACCCTGCGGGTGACGGCCGTGGCGCGGGTAGGGCGGCTTTTTCGGGTCAGCGTACACGCGGTGGATGGTCTCGGCCCGACTACGACCGTCACGGCGCGGCGCCTGTTGCTAGCCACCGGCGTGGTGGACGAGCTGCCGCCCGTGCCCGGAATGCGCGAACTGTGGGGGCGGGGCGTGCTGCACTGCCCTTATTGCCACGGCTGGGAGGTGCGGCAAAAGCCCCTGGCCGTGTACGGACGCGGCAAAACCGGCCTGGGCCTGAGCCTGCTCGTGAGCCGCTGGAGCGCCGATGTGGTGCTGCTCTCCGACGGTCCGCACGGGCTTTCGCCGGCCCAGTTGAAGCGGCTGCGCGACCAGGGCGTGCGCGTCTGCGACGACCGCATCGCCGCCCTCGAAGGCAAGGCCAACCACGACCTGCGGCACGTGCGCTTCGTCAGCGGCCAAACCCTGCCGCGCCACGCGCTCTTCGTCCACGCCGTGCAGCGGCAAAACAGCGCGCTGGCGGTGGAGCTGGGCTGCCGTATCACGTCCACGGGCGCCGTCTGGACCGATAAAAACGGCCAAACCTCGCAGCCGGGGGTGTATGCGGCCGGCGACCTCGACCCCGGCCCTCAGCAGGCCATCATCGCCGCTGCCGAAGCCAGTTGGGCGGCCATCAAACTCAATGAGGCCCTCACGAAGGAGGAATGCCGGTGAGGGGGGAGGGTAGGAGGGTTTGAGGGTGGTAGGGTTTGAGGGTGGGAGGGGAATATGGCGGGCTAACGGCGGTTTTCGACGGACTTTTGTAGTCCTTCAAACCCTCTTACCCTCAAACCCTCCTCCCCTCCCAGATGACGCACGAAGAATTTATGCGCGAGGCGATCCGGCTTTCCGTGGAAAACGTCACGGCGCACGGCGGCGGGCCGTTTGGCTGCGTGATCGTGCGCAATGGCCGCATCATTGCGCGCGGCTATAACCAGGTGACGGCCCAGAACGACCCCACGGCCCACGCCGAGGTCGATGCCATTCGCAAAGCCTGCAAAGAGCTTGGTTCGTTTCAACTCACGGGCTGCGACCTTTACACCTCTTGCGAGCCGTGCCCGATGTGCCTGGGGGCCATCTACTGGGCGCGTCCGGCGCGGGTTTTCTACGCCAACACCAAGGCCGACGCCGCCGCCATCGGCTTCGACGATCAGTTCATCTATCACGAACTCGACCTGCCCCTGCCCGCGCGCGCCATTCCGATGACTGAAATGCTCCGCGACGAAGCCCAGGAAGGCTTTCGGGCCTGGGCCAAAGCGGAAGGGAAGCGGGAATATTAGCCCGGTTGCTACAAAACCCCCACCCCCCCTGGGCATTATGTAGCAACGGGTTTGCTACAAAACACCCACCCCCCCCCTGGGCGTTTTGTAGCAAACCGAAGTTGCAGACTACGCCCGATGGTTTCCGTTGTTCAAGACTCACAGCCGGGGACACCGTTCGGTAGAACAACCCCCTAGCAGTCGAGGGTACCCGGTTTTGCGCGGCTACTACCGAACGGTGTTCCCTGACGGGGACGCTTAACGACCTGATGCACGCGGTGCTACCGAACGGTGTCCCTTAACGGGGACGCTGTCAAAAGTTCGCAATTTGGGTTTGTTACCCCACCCACCCTGGGCATTATGTAGCAACGGGTTTGCTACAAAACTCCTACCCCCCCCTAGGCATTATGTAGCAACGGGTTTGCTACAAAACTCCTAACCCCCCCTGGGCATTATGTAGCAACGGGTTTGATACGAAAGGCCTACCCCCCCCTGGTCGTTTCGTACCAACGGCAACCTCAACAGGACTTACGCAAACGGCCGTCTGGTTCGGTTTTTTGATTCGAAAACGGGTCTGGTGCTGCGCAACTCCGCGTAAAACTCCGCGAAACTTTGCGCGAAACCGCGTTAGGGAGTACCTGTTGCGTAAGTCCTGCTCAAACAGGACTTACGCACTCGCGCGGGCAGGGGCTTTGCTTGCTGCGGTCCCGAAGGGACCATCATTCGGTAGCTCAGGCCATTCGTTAGGAAAGCCAGTGTCCCGAAGGGACTACCTGACCCTAAAAGGTAGTCCCTTCGGGAC
>JANPLI010000044.1:0-24159 GCA_031426455.1 Hymenobacteraceae bacterium
CCGCCCCGGTTTCGCCGACGACATCGACGTCGACGCCGCGGATCCCTTCAACGACGCCCCGGCGGAAACCGCCGCCGACGTGCCCGACCCCTTCAACGATGACCCCGCCTCGGCGGGCGCCGACGATTTCCAGGCCCGCGAAGACCCCGGCGTGGTCGTTCTCGAAGACCCTGACACCGGCGGTCCCACGCCCGCCAACGAGGTACCCATCGACGGGGGCCTCGGCTGGCTCGCCGCCGCTGGCGCCGGATACGCCATCCGAACCCTGCGGAAACGGCGGGCTGGTAAAATGGAAGACGGTACACCGACCATCTGAACTGCTCCGCCCGACACGACAGCCGCCTAAAGTTTTAGGCTTCTCTACTTCACCGCGCTATTCCTGATGCTCACCTGCGCCTCCCGTTCTTTTACCGGCATAACGCCAGTAAGCTGGGCCTCCCTGGCGGCAACTGAGGCGCAAGCTGCCGGTGATGCCGCCGGTAAACATCTGCGACGGCGACCGCGGCGCGAACCTCTCGTTTGTGAGCTACCCATTGGGTATTTCGACGAGGCCCTGGCCCGTCAACGCGCCCTGAATATCCCGCTGCAGCCCGGGCGCCCCCATCAAGCCCCAATGGGTTGGTGGAGGCGCTTCTGTCAGCGCGTAGCTGGCTCTTTTCGACCTTGAACAAATTTAGCCCAATCACATAAAAATGTGATTGACTTTCCGGCAGAAGTTGCGTATCTTTAGTCTGTCCCAAACCGGTTGCCATACCGGTCCGGGGCAGACTTTTTTTTCACTTCTTAATTTTTGTTTTATGAGTCAATTCTTACCCATCCGCCACTGGATGCTGGGGGCAGCCCTCGCCCTCACCACCTCCACCGTTTGTGCCCAAACCCCTACGGTGCGCTACGCCTTCTCCGGCAATGCCACTGACCTAAGCGGTAATGGCCGCACCGGTACCCCACTGGGAGGCGCCACCTATGCCGGCGGCTCGCAGCTCGTCATCGGTGATAATGCCGTCGATCAGTTACAAATCCCCGCCGCAGCCGCCAACGGCCTGACCGACTTCACCGTGACGGCCACGGTCAGGTTCAACACCATCCATAATGCGTCTGCGGCAGGTCTTAACCCAATCTTAAGCGGAGCGAACAACACGGTGCCTGCCACCACTGATAACGCGTTGCTGCTGACCCTCGGCGCAGGCGTTTCGGCGTGGCGGATGCAGATCAACAGCATCGATTATCGTTTTGGGTACGGTGCCATTACGCCCGTCGCGGGCACCTGCTACCACGTCACCTTCGTGCGGCAAGGTGCCGTAGGCCGTTGCTATATCAACGGTGTGGCAATGATTAACACCGTTTCAGGAACTACTAACGCTGCGGTCAGCACGGCAACGATCACGGTCGATCCCGGCGGGTTGCTGGTGGGTCAGGAGCAGGATTTCACGGGAGCTTTCGCGCCCAATATCGTAGGCGGCGGCTTCCAGGCGAATCAATCCCTGGCTGGCAGCCTCGGCGAGCTGACTATCTATAACGGCGCGCTGAGCGCAGCTCAGATTCAGGCCCTCGCCCGCCAGACCTGGACCGGCGAGGTCAGCACAACCTGGACCGATGCCAATAACTGGAGCTACCTGCGCGCTCCGCTAGCCACTGATAATTCGGTGATTCCGGCTGCGCCCACCAATCAGCCCACCCTCAGCGCCGCCGGTACGGCCGCCGACCTGACCATCGACGCCGGTGCCACCCTGACGCAAACCGCCGCCGGTTCGCTTGACCTGAAAGGAAACCTCGTCTCGAACAGCACGAGCACCACGTTCGGCGGCGCCACAGGCTTCACCGGTACGGTGGGTAAAAGCATCAGCGGCACCGGCACTACCGCCTTCGCAAATCTTGGCGTGGGCCCCAACGGCCTACTCGACGCCACGCCCAGTGGTCTTAGTGTCAGCCAGGTACTAGGGCTACAGGGTAATCTGACGGTCGGCGCCACCCCGCTTTTGCTCCGCTCTACCGCGGCAGGCACGGCGCACGTGGTGAATGCAGGCGGCGTAGTCAGCGGCACGGCACGGGTGGAAGTTTACCTGAACCCCACCGCCAACGCCACGCGCGGTTACCGGCATATGTCCTCGCCGGTGGTCAGCACCCCGCTCAACGATATGAACGTGGGGCCTTTCAGCGTCTTCGTCAATACTACTTACAACACGTCGCCGAAGGGCCTGACGCTGGCAAACTTCCCCAATACGTTCTTCTACGATGAAAGCAAAGTGGTTGGTAATGATTTCGACCTCGGCTGGCAGTCGCCCAACAGTGCCAGCGATCCGATGATCGTCGGCCGGGGCTACTCCGTCTCGATGCCCGCGCTGACGCCCGACTTCGTGGGCACCCTCAACACCGGCAACGTCGGCCCGCTGCCCCTCACCAACACTTTCGGCGGTTCCAACGCTGGCTGGAACCTGATCGGTAATCCCTACCCGGCACCCGTCGATTGGAACAAGGTGCGCGCCATTCCCGGCGCCATCCCGGCTACCGTCACCGACGGCATCAGCGTCTTCAAAAGCACCGGCCTGAACGCGGGCACCTACCTGACCTACAATAACGGCCTCGGCACCCTGCCGGGCGGGCTGATCGGCGTTGGGCAGGCGTTCTTTATCCGGGTGCCGGCCATCAATTCGGCGGCATTCACGTTCACCGACGCGATGCGCGCCACGCCTTACGCCACCACGACGCACTGGCGCGCCGCACCGGACGCCCGCCCGGCACTGACCCTGACGCTGCGCAATGTGGCCGCCGACCTGGCCGACCAAACGATGCTCTACTTCGAGGACGGCGCCACTGCCGGTTTCGACCCGCATTTCGATGCTTATAAAGTAGGTCGTTCGCTTGGCGACGCCCCCACCCTGGGCTTGCCCGTGGCTGGCGAGGAATTAGCCCTGAACGGCCTGCCGGCAGCGGCGCTGACGCAGGCTCCCGTACTGCCGTTGCGGGTGCGCGTGAACGTGGCCGGCGAACACGAAATCGCCGCCGCTGACCTGCGCAACCTACCCGCCGGACTGCCGCTCTGGCTGATCGATGCCGAAGCCGGCACCGTAACCGACCTGACGGCTGTGCCGGCCTACCGCTTCCAACTCGACCCTGCCTTTGACGGTGCGCGGTTCCAACTGCAAATTGGGGGGGCGCAACCGGTGGCTACCCGCGCCCTGAGCGCCCCGCTGCTGACGCTGTACCCGAACCCGGTCAGCGCCGGCCGAACACTGACGCTCACGCTGGCCGGGCTGGACGCCACGGCTGCCGCCGCCACGGTTACGCTGACCGACGCGCTGGGCCGTATCGTCCGGACGCTGCCCCTGACGGCCACCGCCGGCACCGTTGCCGCCGAGGTGCCCGTGGCGGGCCTGCCGAAGGGAATATACACGCTGCGTGCCGCATCCAGTGGGCAAACGCAGACGCGACTGGTCGTGATCGAGTAAATTTTTTTTCGCAACAAAAGACTGAGCGATAGAGCGTTGCTCTCTGTATTTTTCTGGAAAAAGCGCCGCCTGGTAACGGGCGGCGCTTTTTTGTTGAGGCAACCAAAGTTTGACGTAACTTGCGCTTGCTGAATCGGTTACGCAATCGATTGCACCAACTTAAACCCCTTCGTTCAATGTCCCAATTTACCCTTCGGTCCGGGTGGCGAGCGCCCCTGCTGACCGCCTTTCTAACGACACTCGGTTTGGCCACCCAGGCCCAAACCGTGGATGGCACTCGCGGCGGCGCCGAGGGCTACGGCACGGCCCTGGCCGTGCAAACGAATACGACCGGTTTTGGTAACTCTACCAGCGGCAACAGCTTCACGGCCGGCGGCTCGGAGCTGGATAATATTCACGCCCAGGTGGTGGGCAGTGATCTTTTTATCTTCATCGGCGGTAACCTGGAATCGAACGGTAATAAGATGGACCTGTTCATCGACTCGAAGTCGACGGGTGGTCAGAACGTGGTGCTGTCTGGCAACAACGGCCCGGCCGGTCCTTACACGGGGATGACCTTCGATACGGGCTTCGCACCTGACTACGCGCTGGGTTTCAACTTCAACGGCGGCAATCTGGAAGTGGGTTATTCGATCATCGGCATCGCCGGGTCGAATAATATCGGGCAGACTAACTTGGGTGCCACCGCCTTCAACATTGACTTTGACCTGACGGCCGGTGTCAACAATGGCCAGGTCGCCATCGATAACTCGAACACCGCTGGCGTGGACGGTGCGGGTATTGCCGGGGCGGCGGCGGTGGATAAAGGCTTCGAGATTCGGATTCCGCTCTCGGCTATCAATCCCGATGGTAACATCAAGCTGATGGCGCTGATCAATAACGGCAGCCGCGACTACCTGTCGAACCAGACCATCGCCGGCCTGCCTTTGACCACAGGCAACTTAGGCAGCAACGGCTCAGGCGCCGGTTTAGGCAACCTGACGGCGATCAACTTCAACAACGCAGCATATGCCGCTGGCAACCAGTTCGTGACGCTGGCCTACACCCCGCCCACGCTGGAATCGGATATGACGTTCTCGGTGTCGTCGCTGAAGTTCGGCTCGGTGCTGACCACGGCTGGCACGGCAGCGCGCACGTTCGTGATCACGAACACCGGCACTGCGCCGCTCAGCATCACGTCCATTGGCTCGACGAGTGCGGCTTTCGTCGCCTCGCCGCAAACCGTGACGAACCTGGCCGTAAGCGGTACGCAAATAATCACGGTCACCTTCGACCCCTCTTCGCCGGGTTTACAGACCGCTACGCTGACGGTCAACTCCAACGCCCCTACGCCTACTAACAGCATCCTGGCGGTGCAGGGCATCGGCACGGCACCGGGCACGGCGATCATCGACGGTACCCGCGATGCAACCTACCCGGCCGCCTTGGCAGTCCAGGGCTTGCCCACGCAGTTCGGCAACACGACGACCGGCGATGTGCTGACCGCTAGCGGCGGCTCAGAACTGGACAATATCCACGCCCAGATCATCGGCACCGACCTGTACCTGTTCATCGGCGGTAATATCGAGAACAGCGGGGACGCCAACGGCGGCAACCGCATTGAAGTGTTGTTTGACGCCAAGTCGGGCGGTCAGAATACGCCCAGCTCGTCCAACGTGCCGTTCGACGGCCTCGGCGGCAAGATTTTCGAACGCAACTTCGACTATCATCTTTCGGTACAGGGTACCAATACGGGCTTCAAATACACGTTCAACAACGTGAGCGGCACCGCCGACAATGGAGCGACTGGCGCGGCTGGCACTTCGACCGGCGGCGCTACCAGCGGCACCGTGACTTTCGGCGCCAACACGGGTGATGGTGCCGTGGATAACTCTAACACGGCGGGTGTCAGCGGCGCGGCAGCGACCGGCGCCAACCTCGTGGACACGGGCCTGGAACTGCGTATCCCGCTGGCCAGCCTCTACGCGACCGGCCAGACCACCGGCCCGATCGCCATCACGGCGTTCATCAATTCCGGTGACCAGTCGTTTGCTGCCAACCAGTTCCTGGCTTCCCTGGCCAGTGGCGGCAATCTGGGCAACAGCTTCAACCTGAACCCCAACACCGGCGCGACCGCCGGCAACCAGTTCGTGACGGTGGCCAACGGTGTAGCGCCGCTGGATGCTGACATTACGGTGGCCCCCTCCAGCCTGATTTTCGGCTCAGTGAGCGTGAGCGGTGGCTCGCAAGCCCAAACCTTCTCCGTAGGCAACGCAGGTGGCCTGGCGCTGAACGTGACGAGCATCGTTTCGTCGAACGCTTCCTATACCGTATCGCCGACTTCGTTTACCGTGGCTCCCAGCGGCTCGCAGACCGTGACCGTGACCTTTGACCCCAGCATTGCGGGCACCCAGGCTGGTACGCTGACGATTTCCTCCAACGACCCCACCAACCCGACGACCCCCGTGACCGTGACCGGTAACGCCGTGGCTGCCGGCCTGGTGGTAGTCGACGGAACCCTTGACGCGAGCCTTTACGGCGCGCCCAAAGCGCTCCAGACCGTGCCCACGCAGTTCGGCAATAACCAGTCAGAATTAAACGGCGCCTACGCCGTGGTGCAGGGTTCGGACCTGTACGTCCACTTGACCGGTAACCTGGAGAACGGCGGTAACAAACTGATGCTGTTCTTCGACACCGACATCGCCGCCGGAGTGCAGACCTATAACGGCGCCGGTACCCAGCAGATGCCTGCCATCAACGGCCAAAATGCGAACAACTCGACCAACCTTGGTGGAATGGGCTTCGACCTGGGCTTTACGCCGGAGCGCTTCATCGCGGTGGCCCTCAATGGCGGCATCGGCGCGGGTTATACCGACCTGACCGCCAACACCGGTACCGGCACCCTACTGACCGTCAACGGTGCTGGCCTGAGCAAGCCGCTGACCTTCCCCGGCGGCGCACAGGGTGACCTGGCCATCAACAACACCAATACCGGTGGCGTAAGCGACGTCGCCGTGAACAACCCCGCCAGTGTAACGACCGGCGTAGAGCTGCGGATTCCGCTCTCGGCACTCGGCACGATCACCGCCACCACCCCGATCCGGGTGATGGCCGCCGTCGTAAGCGGCAACTACGGCTTCCTCTCGAATCAAACCCTGGGCGGCCTGCCCGTGGGCTTCGGCAACTTAGGTGGCCCCGGCGGCACCAACTTCGCCAACTTTCCCGGTCTGCAGTTCTTCACGGCCCGCCGCGGCGACGTGGTGGTGAGCGCCGGCGGCACCTTGCTGTCGGGTGATTTCAACAACGTGACCGTGACCGGCGGTGCGGGCGTCCTGTTCCCGGCCGAAGACCGCTTCGACGTGGCCGTGTCGCTGACCGTGCAAAACAATGCCGCTATGACCGTGGGTGAGTTCGGCTCGCGCAACATCACGGGTACGGGCACCTTCACGGTGCAGGCCGGCGGTAACCTGACCATCGGTAACCAAGCCGGTATCACCACCAGCGGCGGTATCGGCGCGGTGCAGGTGACGGGCGGGCGCTCGTTCTCGAACGACGCTAACTACATCTATCAGTGGAACAACGGTGGTACGGGCGTGACCGGCTCCGCCCTACCCAACACGGTGCGCCGCTTGCGGTTGCTCACCAGCAGTACCCCAAGTGCGGCTTCGACCCTGAACCTGAGCAACTTCTTGTCAGTACGCCAACTGGTACAGGCCGGTAGTAACACCACCCTGAACGCTGGCGCCAACCTGACGCTCCTCTCGTCGGCCACTGGCCAGGCAATGGTCTATAACGAAGGTTCGGGCGTGGTGAACGGTGGCGTAACCGTGCAGCGCTACGTGGACGGCGCCACCAATACCAGCCTCGGCTACCGCCACTACTCGACGCCCGTAACGGGCGCCACGGGTGCCCAATTGGGCACGATGTATGGCGCCTTCCCGTCACTGTACCGTTACAATGAAGCGGCCGTCGCTACAACCTTTGATGAAGGCTGGAACGCCGTAGGTGCTGCTGCCCCGCTGGTGCGCGGCGTAGGCTATACCTTGTTCCAGGGTAGCAACGACGCGCGTACGTTCGTCGGCTCGCTGACGAACGGTGACGTGAACGTTACGGCCACCAACACGGCTAACATCCCAACCGAGTCAGGCTGGAATTTCTGGGGGAACCCTTATCCTTCCCCCCTGGATGCGGACCTGCTGATGGCGTCGTTCCCGTCGGGTGTAACCCGGGCAATCAGCACCTGGAAATCGCTGCCCTCCACCTTAGGCGGTGCCGCCAACGGGCAGTACATCATCCGGACCATCGGTGCTGGTACTACCGACGTGAGCGGCGCGACCAGCCAATATCTGCCCCTGGCGCAGGCGTTCTTCGTTCCAGCAACGGTAGCCTCGGCTAACGTCACGATGACCAACGCGATGCGGCCTACGACTTACGTCGATATCGCCCACTACCGCCCTGCCCCCGGCCCCCGGCCGCGTCTGACCTTCGGCCTGACCGCTGTGGCTGGCCCACAGCTCACCGGTGTGACCGATAACCTGATCGTGCTGTTCGACGAGAATGCCACGACGGGTTTCGACAATGGCTTCGACGCCCCGAAAATGCGTAACGTGGGCGAAGTACCGTCCATCGCCGCCCTGCAAAATGGCGCAGAACTAGCCATCAATACGCTGGGCGCGCTGACCAGCCGCACCGTAGTGCCGCTGACCGTAACGGTGCTCACCGCTGGCACTTACAAACTCAATGCCTCGGAAATGCTTAATATGCCCGCCGGTACGCAGGTGTATCTGCTGGACGCTCTGACCGGTACCCGTCAGAATCTGAGCCGCAACGCCGTTTACGCCACGACCCTCGACGCCGGTACGCAGGCTTCGCGCTTCACGCTGGTGTTCGAGCCAGCTGCTTCGCCGCTCGCTACGGGTGCTGAATTGGCAACGGCCGCGATCACGGTGTACCCGAACCCCAGCCACGGCGCTTTCCGCCTGACGCTGCCCCTGGGCCTGACCGTGACCCACGCTACCGTGACCGACAACCTGGGCCGCACCGTGGCTCAGCCCGTCCTGACCGGCGCCACCACGGAAATCAGCCTGCCCACGCTGCCAGTTGGCGTGTACTCGCTGCATATGACCACCAGCACTGGCGCCGTAACGCGGCGCGTAGTGATCGAGTAACCAAAATCGCTGTGCCCCGAACCGGGGCGCGGCGATGGGATGACCAACGGAACGGCCGCTTCCCCGCAGGGGGAAGCGGCCGTTTATTGTGATACCTAAGGGGCCAGCCTTATAAGCTTCAATCGGCAAGCCTATATGCTGATAGAGCGGTTTCGAATTTGGTGTACGGTGTCACCCGCAAGGGTACCCCCGATTGTGAGTCTGATCCTGAGTCTGTATGCGAGTCTGATCCTGAGTCTTGAAGGAGCAAAGGAATACGGGGTCGCGTACAGTAACGCCTAAACCGCTCTAAGTGGTCAGCCACCAGTTACAAGCTGACGTTACGCACGCCGCCCGAACCCTAACGGAGTTCCGTACCACCGCCACTACGGAACCCCGTTGGGGTTCAGCAAACGGGGGCGCCAACCCCCGGCTAGGCTACCGAACCCCGTTGGAGTTCTGAAACGATGCGTAACTTCAGTTACAAAATGCAAGTCAATCCGCTGATAAGCAAGCGAAAGCCGAAGGTCCAATGCTACCTGATTTCTGGTCGACCGCTCAAGCAAGCAAAAAAAGAAGGTCAAATGCTGGTTAATTGCTTGGCGACCGACTGAACGTAAAATAAGGTCCAAATAATAAGTTATGTCTTATTACAACAGCATCAGGCCACTGAGGAACCGGCACGGCATCGCACGAAGCGCGGCGCTTCTGTTACTACTGATTATAAGGAAATTCTTAAGTCGCTGGTGCCGCAGAGCAACCTCATAAAGCCTCAGCGGGGGCTGGCGTTACTTAAAACGACAGCTCAACATCGTAATGTCATCCGCAAACGAGGCGTTCGATCCGCTAAAGTTTGACATATCGCGCAGTAAGTGATCGTGCAAGGCTGGTAACGACAGATGCTGAGCCGCCAACATCGCTTGGGCTACCCCCTGCTCCCCAAACTCAATTGATACAGGAGCATTCGGGTCTGTTTCGGGCACGGCAGTAGCGGCAAATACTTCCGTCAACCCATCCGTGTAACAAAGGAGCTGCGAGCCGGGCGGAACCGTAACACGGCCCTCTTGTAAAAAAGGTAACATTTCCATTATACCAAGCATCAGCGTGCCTTCCGTGAGAAACTCGAGCGGCAGACTATTACCCGCGCGCGGCTCCACTGCTGCTGCTTGGGGGCTGTTCAAAGGCAGAAACAGCATCGGAGGGTTATGTCCGGCATTTACGTAGCGCAGCTCCCGGGTAGGCGCATCATAAAAAGCAATGAAAGCTGTAATAAACTTCTCAGCTTGCGCGTTGGTATAAAGCAGATAATTTAACTCCGTAACTAGTTCCAGCAGCGAATCCGTGCGACGAGCCAAGGTGCGTAAACCCGCCTGAAAGTTGGCCATCAGCAGCGCCGCCGGAATGCCTTTCCCTGATACATCAGCAATAGCCAGCAGATAGCGCCCAGGAGCTATTTCCTGGCAATCGTAAAAATCGCCGCTGACCTGAGAATGCGGAATATAAGTAGCGTGGACAGCTACGTCGTCGTCGTTGGGTAAATGGCGCGGGAAAAGCATAGTTTGCACCTGCCGGGCAATCTCAATTTCCCGCTCTAACACCTGCCGGGCTAACCGTTCCTGCGCTAAGGCGCGATTTTGGGCAGCTACCAGCACAATGCTCGAGAGGGTTTGCACAAACGAAAGCGATTCCTGCGGATCCGGTACGATCCCCCCCACGCCGGGTGCGCGGAGCGCCTCGCCCAATAAAACGTAAGCTAACAGTCGACCGCCATAACGCACCGGCAGCACGGTCCGGAAAGCGGAGCCGGCGGTAGCGCTGGCTACCGGCGGCAGCGGCGAGGCCGTGGTGAGATCGGCCAGCCCGGCGGGTAACGGGGCACCGCGCAGGTCGGGCTGGCCAGCGCGGGCCGGCGGTAAGGCCACTGGGCAAATCCAGGCAGCCGGATCAGTGGGGTCGCTGACGGCAGCCGCCGGATCGGCGGGCACAAAAAGCGCCACCGGGCTGAAGCCCAGTTGCCCGAGCAGCGTGAAGCCGAAGGTCCGATACAGATCGGTGGCCGTTAGCGCTTCATTGTTGACCGCCTGCGTGATATCGAGCAGCGCGGCCAACTCCTGCCGCTTACGGGCCAACTCACGGACAGGAGCAGCAGCGGTGGTAGCGGAAGAGAACGACACGGGAGCAGACATCAGGTGGAGCAAGAGCCGCCATCAAGCGGGCGTAGTGGGATCAAAAGCATCGCGCAGACCGTTCCCAAGCAGGTTGAAAGCCAGTACCAGCAGCGAAATTGCTAGCGAAGGCAGCAGGGTCAGCCAAAAACCAGCCTGGGTACCGAGTAGTTGGAACCCTTCGCTCACCATCAGCCCCCAGGAGGGGGCCGGGGGCTGTACGCCCAATCCGAGAAACGAAAGCCCCGCTTCGAGCAGAATAGCGGAAGCGAAGTTAGCGGTAGTGACCACAATCAGCGGCCCCAGCATATTCGGCAGCAGGTGCCGAGCCACAATGCGCGCCGTGCTCAGCCCCAACACCCGTTGAGCTTCGATGAACGGCTTTTCGCGCAGGCTCAGCACCTGCCCCCGCACGACGCGGGCAACATCGACCCACATCGTCAGCCCTACCGCCACAAACGTGACCCAGGCCCCCTTGGAACCTACTGCCAAAGAGATGGCTACGACCAGCATAATACCGGGCACGGACCAGATCACGGTCATCAGAAAACGCGCAGCACGGTCGGGCCAGCCCCCAAAATAACCGCCCAGCGCGCCTACGGTAGCCCCCAGCACGAGCGAGAGCAGCGCCGCGACCAGCCCAATGCCCAACGAAACACGGGTGCCCAATAGTAACCGACTCAGTACGTCGCGCCCGGCGCGATCAGTACCCAGATAGTAAGTTTTGCGAGTCAAGACTGGCGCGCCCATATCATCAACGCGCACCAGATCCTCTCGCTGCATTTTTTCGCCTGCGCCCGCAGGTAACCCCAATACAGTAGGCGCCTCAAGAAAAACTGAATCGGCCCCCAATGGCACCAGACGTGCCACCGGCACCAGCCGGGTAGCCAATTCCCGGCCAAAAAGCAGACCCATGAGCCAGTTCGTGGGGCGTGGCACATCGGTTCGGTGCACCGCTACCACATGCACCGTAAAACCAGGTAGCTGCTTCTGGAGCGATACCAGGGCCGCATTGGCATTGGGCGAGGCATCTGGCAGAATCAGGTAGCCCAGTATGGCCACCAGCCCAGCCATCCCGATTACAACTCCCCCGAGCAGCGCCGCGAGGTTACGCCGCAAACGGCGCCACGCCAGATACAGCGGGGAAAAACCTCCCGAAAACTCCGGAGGCGGAACAAGCGGAACGCGGTCGGGGTGCAACACAGGGCCGTAAAGGTCGGGGTAAAGTGCGTCACCTGATGACCGTGAGCGCGCAGGGGGGATCATCGCCTTCCGAGCCATGCGATGACCAGAATGCGCCGACAGATGATCTGGCACCCCCAAAACGCGCGCTTACCCAAAACCAGTCGGATTGAAGCGGTCGACCAGAAATTATCCAGCATTTAGCCTTCAGGCTTTCGCCTGTTTATCAGCGGATTGGCTTGCATCTTGAAGCTTGTAACTGGTAGCTGGCCGCTGAATACTCATTTCGCCCCGGCAACTTGCCTGACAGCTTCAGAGGAAGTGGCAACGTATTGCCGGACGGGGAAAATTACAAAAAAGGCCCTTCCCCAGCAAGGGAAGGGCCTTTGCGTTGCCCGCCGAAGCGTAGGCGCTACTCTTTGACGAGGCGCTTGGTGAGGAGGAGCGTTGCCTGGTCGCCGGTACCCTGCACCAGCACCGTGTAGCTACCGCTGGCTAGGTCGTGCAGGTCTACCCCGTGGGTGAGGCCAGCTTCGAAGCTCTTGTTGCGGACGGTACGGCCAGCCGCGTCGATGAACAGTACCTGGTAGGTGCCCGCGGGCAGGGCAGTCAGGTCGAGCGTGGCATCAGCAGCAACCGGGTTGGGGTAGAGGCTGAAAGTTGGCGTGGCCGTGGCGGTCTGGTTGAACTTCACCGTCTGCACCGACGAGTAGGCCGTCGTACCGTCGGTATCTACCTGCACGAGGCGGTAGTACACGATGGCCCCCCGCCTGGCGGCGTTAGCATCGGTCAGGGCATAGTCGGTGGGGGTCGTTTTGTTGCCCTGACCAGCTACTTCGGCGAATTTCACGAAGTCGCGGCCGGTCAGGCTGCGCTCGATGTTCCAGTGGTCGTTTTTGCGCTCGCTGGCCGTGCGCCACACCAGTTTCGCGTCAGCCTTGTGGGCCGTGGCAGTGAAGGCCAGCAGTTCCACTGGCAGCGTGGGGGTGCCCAGCGTGAAGGTGGCCGTGGCCACGTTCGTGCCGCCGAAGATGTCGGTCGTGATGACGTTCACCGAGTAAGTGGTTACTCCCGTCACGTTGGGGAGTTGGTCACGATCGCTCACGAAGATGAGGCCCGTGGCGGGGTCCAGCGCAGTGCCGGGGGGCAGGGCGTTGGTGGGGTTACTGGCGGGGCCGTTGCCACTGCTGGCCAGCAGGGCGTTGGTGCCAGTGATGGCCAGGCCGCTGCTGGTACCGCTGAGCGCCGCGCCGGTAGTGGCGTTGTAGATGAGGCCGCTGGCATTGTATTGGGCCCCGTTGGGGTCAATCAGGTAGGCCAGTACGTCGTTGTTGTTGTACAGGCTGACGACCCCTTTGGGCGGCGTAGCGGCGTAAAACGAGTTGTTGTCGAGGCCCACCGGAATCGTGTAAAGGGCCGCCGCACTCACCGCGCCGAGGTTGTCGGTGGTGGTGTAGTTGAAGAACACGTTGCCGATAAAGCTGCCATTCGGGTCGAAGCGCAGGTTGCTGGCTTGCGTGGGCGTCAGCACCAGACCGGGGAAGTTGGTGGTGTTCAGCAACACGTTAGCGGTGCCGTTCCACACGTACAATACCCCTTGGCTAGCCAGCGGCAGGGCCGCGATGGTGTAGCTGGCAATGGTGCCATCGGCGTCGGTACCCGCCAGCGGCAGGATGGGCAGCGGCGCGGCGGCCGTGCTGCCCTCGGGCGCTTGTAGGTTGTTGACGATATTCTGAGCCACCGGCGCGATGTTAGTGGCGGGCACCGTGGTCGGCTGGGTGGCCGAGCTGTTGCCGGCTACTGGGTCGACCGTGGTGCTGCTGGCGTCGGCCACTACGCTAAAGGTGGTGGTCGGGGCCAGGAAGGTCACGGTATTGGTCAGGGGCTGGCCCACCACCAGCGAGGTCTGGGTCGGGAAGGCCACGATGCCCGTGCTGCTGGTGTAGGTGCTGCCGTCGGAGTAAGTGGCCACGGTGGCGGTGCTGCTGCTGGGCAGCTGGCCGTTCACCCGCACGGCGTTGGTACCCGTGAGGGGCAGGCCACTGGGGATGGTGATCCGTGGAGCCACGGCGGCGGCCGATGAGGGGCCGTTGTTGGTCGTCACGGCAGTGTAAGTCACCGGGGCGCCGGCAGCGCTGGTGGCAGGGCCGGCCACGGTCACGGCCACATCCGCCGACGGCGTAATGGTCACGCTCACGGCGATGGTGTTGTTGGCGGGCACGGGGTCGGTAGTGGCCGCACTGCCGGTAGCCCCGCTGGTGGCAGCCAGGGCATAGAGCGGTCCAGTGCCGGGCGCGTTCACCGTGATGGTGCGCACCACGGTGGTGCCGTTCACGAGCGAGGTAATGGCCGGGAAGGTCACCACGCCGCTGGTGGGGTCATAGGTGCCGCTGCCGGTCACGGTCACGCCGCTCAGCCCAGGGGCCAGTTGCACGGTGGTGATCACGTTGGGGGCCGGAGTGCCACCGGTGTTGTTGCGCGTCGTCACCGTGAAGATGATGGGCAGGCCAGCGGTCTGGGTCCCCACGTTCGAGGTCAGCAGCACTTGCACATCCGGAGCCGTGGTGATGGCCGGGGCGGTGAGAATGGTGGGCACCGTGCTGGCGTTATTGGTCAGGTTGGTATCCACGGCGGTACCACTGACGGCGGTCTGAGCCGTCGGTAGCATCGCGAACACGCTACTCGGAGCCAGGAAATTGATGCTCCCCGCCACCGCGTTGGCCGCACCGGGCTGCAGGTTACTAATGGTCGGGAAGGTCACGACCCCGGTGCTGGCATTATAGGCCCCGCTGATGGCCGTACCGCTGGCGTCGCGCACCACTACGGTGAGCGGGCTGATGCCGGCCGGCAGTTGCACGGTGGTATTCACGGTGCCGGCCACGGCTACACCGTTGTTGGCGGTAGTTACCGAATAGGTCACCGGGCTGCCTTGCACGGCGGTAGCCGGACCGGTCAGGGTCACGGCCACATCGGCCAGGGGCTGCACGGTGGTCAGGGCACGCGCGGCGTTGTTGGCTGGCACGGGGTCGGTCGTAGCCGAACGCACGGTGGTGGGCACGGCCAGGGTGCTGACCGTAGCGCCGCTGCCCTGCTGCGGCAGAATGAACGACACCTGGGCGCTGATGCCCGCGCCCGGCACCAGGGTAGCCGTGGTGGGCAGGGTCAGGACACCGGTCGTGGCGTTGTAGGTCGAGCCGTCGGCATAAGTGGCGGTGGTGGCGTTTGCGCTGGTCGGGTTCAGGCCGTTTACCTGCACCGTGCTGGCGCCGTTGAGGGCCAGCGAGAGACCGGCGGGCAGCTGCACGGTTTGCACGGCGCTGGTAGCCGAAGCGCCGCCCACGTTGGTCATGGTGGCGGTGTAGGTCACGCGCTGCCCGGCAGCGGCCGTGGCCGGGCCGCTGATGGTGGCGGCCAGGTCGGTGCCCGTGCTGGGCGCGTTGATGGTGGTTTGCATCTGAGCCTGGTTATCGCCCATCACCGGGTCGGGCGTCGTGCCCGTCACGCCGGCCGTAGCCGTCACCACGCCCGAGGTCGGGGCGGTGAAGGTAACGGTGTTGGTCACGGGGCTAGCGCCCGTCACGGGCTGGCTGCTGATGGCCGGGAAGGTCACGATGCCCGTGGCGCTGTCGTAGGTCGAGCCGCCGGGGTAGGTCGAAACGCTGCCCGTGGTCGAAGTCGGAGCCGCGCTGTTGACCAGCAGTCCGGTCAAACCGGGTTGCAGGCTCAGCGTGGTGGCTACCCCGGTGGCGGTGGCGGGGCCGTTGTTGGCCTGCTGCACGGTGTAGGTCACGCTGGCGCCGGGCGCGACGATGGCGGGGCCACTCACCAGCACTTGCAGGTTGGCCGAGCTGGCGCTGGCCGGGGCCGCGAGGGTCGTGGTCAGCGTAGCCGTGTTGCCGGCCGGGGTAGTGGTGCCGGTCAGCGTCAGCGAAGCGCCCGAACTGGGCTGGGTGAAGCTGATGCTGCGCGTGATACTGGCCCCGCCCACCAGGGGCACGGCCGCGAAGGTCACGTCGCCGGTAGTCGAATTATACGTCCCGCCGCCCGACACGAACACGTTGGTGCGGCCGGAGCCGATATTCACTATCGTGCCGGCTGCCGGCTGGGTCGAGATGCCTGTATTGGTCGTTGTCACGGTGTAGGTGCTCTGGCCGCCCAGGGTGGCCGTGGCCGGGCCGGTCAGCGCCACGCTCAGCGTGTTGGCCGTCGTGGTGAGGATCGTCGCGGCCTGGCTGTCGTCGGCGGTGCCGTTCAGCCCTTGGCTGGTGCTGGTGCTGATGCTGGCTACCGCTGTCACCGACGGCGCCGTGGCGGGCTGGGTGTAGGTCAGGTACGAGGCCACCGACTGCCCGCTGGTCAGGCTGGTAATCCCCGCGTAAGTCAGCAAGCCCGTGGTCGGGTTATAGGTAACCGAGCCGCTGGCCGCCACAAACGTGACAATACCGCCGCCGCCCACGGAGCCCGTGAGGCCCTCTACCTGCACGTTGCTCAGGCCCAGAGGCAGTTGCACCGTGGCTACTACGCCGCTGGCTGCGCTCGGTCCGGCCGGGTTGTTAAAGGTTAAATCAAAGCGCGCCGGGCTACCGGCGGCTACCGAACCTGCCAGCGGCGTGATGGTGGCCGTCACATTAGCCACCGGCGTTACCGTGGTGTTCAGCGTGAAGCTATCGGGGGCCACGTTGTCGCCCTGGTTCGTGGTCGTGGTCACGTCGCTGGTTAGTGCCGCAGTGCCCAGGGCCAGCGGAGCCGTAAAGGCGTAGGTGAAGACGTTGCTCGCGCCCACGGCCAGCGAGGCGGCGGCCGGGAAGGTAATCGACGTCACGGCCGAAGCACCGCTACCCACGGTGTTGAAAGTAGTACCGGAGTAGCGCGTGGTGAGGTCGTTCTGCTGGGCCACGGTCAGGCTGGCGCCGGTGGGCAGCGTCACGACTTGCGTCACGCTGGCGGCCGAACTCACGCCCGCGTTGGTGAAGGCCACCGTGAAGGTGCCGCTCGGCTGGCCGGCGCCAATCGTGGCGGGGCCGGCAATTTGCGTAGTCACATCGGCCGGTTGCAGCACCGTCACCACACCCGAGTATTCGGAGGTAATGCCGCCGCTCACCAGCGTAGCCGTGGCCGTCAGCACCGATCCTAGAATCACGCCCGGTAGCGAAGCCAGCGGGATGGTAAAGGTGAAGCGGTTGGTGTTGTCGGTGCCTTGCAGAATGCCATTCACCGCGCCGGGGCCGTAAGTGCCGGTACCCACGTTGGTGTCGGTCGCCAGGTTACCGTTGGCGCCGCCAATCGTGCCGCCTTCTGTCACGGTGCCCAGGTACAGCGGGCCTTCGCCGAAGCTGCTGGCGTCGGCTGCCGCCAGCGGCGAGACCAGGGCCGTGTTGAACAGTTCGATTCGGGTACCGGGGCGGGCAAAGCCCGACAGCACCAGATTGGTGCCCAGCACGGCAGCCGTTTGCAGCACGGGGAAGTTCAGCAGGCCGTTACCGCCGATGGCCGAGGCGTTGTCGGTACGGCCGTCATTGTCGTTCAGGTCGTTGATCGTCACGCGGGTCGGGCCGGAGGCCGGGGCGCCGGTGCTTTCGTTGTCGCCCAGCGCCAGCAGGTTGATGCCGAGCTGGCCGTTGTTGAAGATGGCGTTCCGGATGATGGTCGTCGAGCCGGCCACATTGACCGTGTTCGTGCCGGGGCGCACCAGCAGGCCGTCGCCGGTATTGTTGCGCACAATGTTCAACGTCACGGTGTTGCCCTGGCCGAAGGCACGGAGGCCGGCGGTTTCGGTGCCGCCCGCGCCGTTGCTTTGTAGGGTGTTGCCCGTCACCGTTACGGCGCCGTTGGTGCCGGCCAGGTCAATACCTGATCCCAGGTTATTGATGACCAAGTTATTCACCACCTGGCCCCCGGCGTTACCCATCCGGATGCCATCGGCCGCCAGGGCCAGTTGGGCATTGCTGCGGATTTCGTTGCTCTGCAAATTCACGCTGGTAGGGGTTGAGCTGGCGAGGTTCTCGATGCCGCTGGCCCCGTTGAAGGCAATCAGGTTATTGGTCAGCTGGGCCGATACCGTACCCACACTGAAGCCCGTGAGCAAAATACCGTGGCCGGTGCTGCGGGCACCGGTGCCGGGGTCGGCGAGTGCAGTGGCGGCGCTGCCAATTACGTTGCCCGTAATCAGGGTACCGCTGAGGGCAGCGGTGGTCACGCGGATATTAGCGCCGCTGAGGTTGCCCGTGCCGCCGCCACCGGTGTTGCCGAAGCCGAAGATGCTGATGCCACGCACGGTTTCGCCGGTGTTTTCCAGGCTCAGCCCCACGTCGGATCCTACCTGGCCTTGGGTGCCTACTACCTGGACTTCAGGGCCGTTCAGGGTCGGTAAGGCCACGTCGTCGGCGGTGTCGATGATGCCATCGGCCCCCACCCCTACCGTGCCGCCTGCGCCCAGGGTCGCGTTATTGCCGTTGGCAATGTTCACGGTCTGGGTCGTGCCGTCAATGGCGGTGTTCATGTCCGTCACGCTGGGCAGGGCCGAGGCGGGCGTAATAACGGCCACGCCGCTGCCGTTGAGCAGGTTGGCCGGGCCACCACTGCCCACGGCCAGCAAACCGGGGCGGGCCGTGCCGTTCGAAATCATGAAGATGCTGGTTTCGATGCCCGCCGCCGGGTCCGAGCCGCCGTTGGTATTGGCGTCTTGGTTCATCAGGCCGTTGGCCAGCGCGTTCGAGTTCGTGATGAACTGGCGCAGGGTGCCCTGGCCAGCGTCGTTGGGGTTCACCACGGCATCGAAATTGAAGCCGAAGTCCACTCCGGTTATCTGACTGGCGCCCACCGTTACGGCGGCCACGCTCTGGGCCGTGATGGTATTCAGCGCGAAGCCGCCCACCGTGAAGGTGGTGGTGGTGTAGCTCGTAAAAAGGCCGTTGTTCACCGGCGTCACGTCGCCCAGCGAGGGGCCGCCATTTATACTCACGCTCACCGTCTGGTCGGCCCCGGCGTTGTTGCGTTGGGCCGTACGGAAGCGCACCGTATAGGTGCCCACCGGCAGGCTGAAGGTCTGGCTGATGGTACTATTGCCTTGTAGCACGCCCACCTGCACGCCTTGCGGGGCCGTGGGCGAGCCGTAGCCCGTACCGTTGGCAATGCCCGAGCCGTTGAGGCCCGCCTGCGCCTGGAACGTCCAGGTGCCACCCGCCGGGTTAAACTGCACGCTGTTCGTCGCGATGACCGGGGCTTCAAACCCCGCATTGGCCGGGCCGCCCGAGGCCACCAGGGTGCCCGTCACCAGGTCCACGATCTCCACCTGATCGAGGAAAGCGGCTACGTCATCGTTGCCCGTGTTGAGGCCCGTGAAGGTCAGGGTCACGCTGCCGTTACCGGTGTTAGCAATGCCGTCGGTCAGGGCCGGTCTTTCGCCGCCCACGCGGTCCACGTCGTCAGTAAGGGTTCCGGCCACCGTGGTGCGCCGGAAGGTTTGCACCGGCAACACGCCCACGGCAGCCGTGTTGCGCACCGATTTCACGGTGCTATTCACCACGCGCACCCGATAGTTGCCAATGGGCACGGCCGCGAAGCCGTAGCTGCCATCCGAACCCGACACGGTGGAGCCCACGAAGGCGCCGGCGGCGGAATACAACTCCACGCGGGTGCCGGGCGAGCCGATGAGGCCCGTGGTGTAGCCCCCGTTCACGGCCGAGGTATTGGCCGTAGCGTAGTTGCGGCCACTGCCGCCCCCGTAGTTCACGTCGTCGAAAATCATACCTGCCAGGGCGTTGGTGGCAACGATGACCACGCTAGCCGGTGGCAGCGAGCCGTCGTTGTTGGCCAGACGCGGGTCGACGTCACCGGTGCTGGTGCTGGTAGCTACGGCCCGCACCGTCTGGTTGGGCATCACGAAGGTGATGGTGTTGGTAAGTACGTTGGTGCTGGGCAGACTGCCGACAGCCAACGTGGCCACCACCGGGAAGGTAACGAGGCCGTTGGCGCTGTTGTAGGTAGCGCCGCCGGGGTATGTGGCGACGGTACCACCAATGCTGCTCGGGGCCTGGCCGTTGATCTGCACGCTGCTCAGCGGCAGATTGGGGCTTATCCGCACGTTCTGGGTCACGTTATTGGCGATGCCAGGACCGTTGTTGATCGTCGTCACCGTCAGCACTACGTTGCTGCCGGGGGCTTGCGACGAGGTGCTGCTGCTGATGGTCGTTTCCACGTCGGCCGGGCAGACACCCACCACGTTGGGCACGTCGCCCCGCGTGACACCAATTTGCAGCTGGCCGAGGGACGCTGCGCCTACCCCCGAGCCATACTGCACGAAACCAAAGGTGGTACCGTTGGTGCCCGGCGTCAGGTTAGAAGCCGCGTTCACGCTCGAAGAAGCGAAGGCCAGGCCACCGGCCCCGCCGCCGCCCGGCCCGTGGGGCGAGCCGCCGCCGGTATTCGAGCCACCGTTGCCGCCCCTGGATAGAATGGTCAGATTTTGAAGCACGGTGCTACTGGCGTTTCCGTTCGAAGCGCCGCACAGAATGAGGGCCGTGCCGCCTGCACCCGCCCCGCCAGAGCCGTCGTTCGAGGGAACGAAGGGCATCGAAGCACCGCTCACATCGATAGTGCCCGCGCTGGCACCCACATTGGCCGCCCGAATGAGCACCAGACCGCCACCGGGCGCTCCCGAGCTGGCAAAGCCGTCGGCTACCACGCCGACGTTGCCGGGGTAAGTGACCGCCGAAGCCACAGTACCATTGTTAGTAGTACCAGCTCCGCCGCCACCGCCCATCACGAAACGGCTGGCCGTGGCCTGAGTAAAGTCGGCCCCGCCGAAACCGCCCGAGGCATCGTTCGAATCCCAGGCATTGCCACCCACGCCACCGCGGCCCGCATTGGCGCCACCGCCGCCGCCGGTATTCTGGTCGTTGGAGCCGGGATTACCGTCAGTGCCGCCCCCACCGGCGTTGCCGGGGGCGCCGCGGGCGCGGTCGCCGCTAGGGTAACCGTCGTTCAGGCCACCGGGCAGCAGGGCTGTCCGGATGGCGTTGGTGGTCGGGTGTCGAGCACGGCCGTAGCCGGGGCACCGGGGCCGCCGGCCCTGAACGCCTGGAAGTAGTCGTCGTCGTAGAGGTAACGGGGAGTGCCGGCCGTGCCTTCGCCCTTGTTGGCGTTGGTGTTGTTGTTGGCAGAGGTGCGGTAGTCCGAATCGAGGAAACCGCCCGCCCCGCCCAACTGCTGGCCCGCGCCGCCGCGGAAGCCGCGACCGGCCATGTCCAGCTTAAACCCGTTGAAGTTGAGGGTACCGTTGATGTCCAACACCATCACGCCACCCGTGCGCCCGTCCCAGCGCGGGGCTGCAAGGTCGGCCGTCAGATCCACGTTGCGATAGAGCGGAATACGAATCACCTGGTAGCGGCGCTGGCCGCTGGTGGCGGTAGCGTCAGCGTTGCTGAAGGCAAAGCCCAGGGGCTGGGTCAGGTTCACTAAGCCGGTGCCGGCGTTGTAACCCGTCACCACCGAATACTCATAGGTGCCGGCCGTATAGTTAGTGTTCAGCAGACTGCCGCTGCCCACCACGTCGCCACCCAGGCCGTCGCCGTAGGCGCTGGTGTTGGTGAAGTCGAGGTCGCCGCCCTGCATCTGCATGATCATGATGAGGTCGCCGATAGCCAGCGGGGTGCTGCTGCCGGCCGTCGCGGCCGGGCCCACCGTAAGGGAGGTAGCGCCTATAGCCACCGTGCCCAAGCCGGGGTAGTAAGTGTTGAAGTTGCCGTTGGCCAGCGACACGTCGGTGGTGCTCGGCGCGATGCAAAGCAGCGTAGCTGCCTGCGCCACCACCACGGTCGTGACTCTGGAAGCGCCGTTGGTGCCGTTGTTGTTGCCGGCCACGGGGTCGCCGTCGGCGGTAGTGCTCGTGGCCGAGGCTACGGCGCTCACCAGACCGCCGCTGTTGAGGATGGTACCGGGGCTGGTGGGGCCGTTGAAGCGCACGGTGTAGCCCACGCTGGCCCCGTTAGCCAAGGTCGGAATGATTCCCCAGGTCACCAGGCCGGTGGTGCTGTTGTACACCCCGCCGTTCGACACGATGACGTTGCTCAGGCTGGCCGGCAGCACGGCCCTTAACGTCACGCCCACGGCGGTGCTCGGCCCCAGGTTGGTTGGAATCACGGTGTAGAGCACCGTCTGGTTGGTCAGCACCCGGGTCGGACCGCTGATGGCCACCACGACGTCCGCTACCTGCGTGGGGTTGATGAAGGCCGTACCCGTGTTATTGCCGGGGGTCGGATCGGTGGTGCCAGTCGTGGCCGTGGCCGACGCGTTCACCGTGGAGCCCAGCATCGAGAAGGCAATGTTGCGGCTCACGCTGGCTCCGGCCGCCAGGGTACCGGTGTTGGGGAAGGTGGCCAGGCCGGTGACGTTGTTGTAGGTACCGCTGTTGGAGAGCGAAATGCCCGTCAGGCCGGCCGGCAGTTGAATGCTCAGCGTGACGTTGGTAGCCGGGCCGGGGCCGTTATTGGTGGTGGTCGCCTCAAAGAAAGTCAACCCGCCCTGGGGCGAGGTGAAAATCTGGGTACCCAGCGGTCCCGTTACCCCGCGCACGATGGTGGCCAGGTCGGCCGCCAGCGTCACCGGACTGGTGTAGGTGGCCGTGCCGCTTACCTGGCCCAGATTGTCGGTGGCCGTGAAGGTGAAAGTAGCATTGCCCACAAACACCGACGACGGCTGGTAGGTAAGCTGGTTGATGTTGGCGGCCGGAATGCTGAGGGTGCCCGTTACGGGGCTGCCCTGGTAAAACAGGGTGCCGCTACTCACGGGACCGTTCACGGTAAAGCTAGCAACGCTGCCGTCGGCATCGGTGGCGCTCACGCCGGGGTTCAGGGCCACGGCACCGCTGGTGTTGACCACGTTCACGTTGGTGGTGTTGGCCACCACCGGCGGGGAGTTAAGCACCGGAATGGTGTAGGTAGCCCCGCCGATTGCTCCGGCTGGCGGGGTATAGGCGCTGGCGTTGCTACTGCGGCCCTTATCGTCAATCACGCTGAAGGTGAAGGTGGCGTTGCCGGTGAAAGCGCCGTTGGGGTCGTAGGTGAGCGCCGCCGCCTGGGCCGCGGTGAAGGCCTGACCCACCGTTACGGCCACGCCACCCGAAGCCAGGGTGCCGCCCGCAGGCAGGCTTAGAATCTGGTAGTAAGCAATGGTACCGTCGCTGTCGGTACCACTCAGGCCGGGCGCGAGCGTAGTAGCCGCCGCCGAGCTGAGCAGGCCGGCGTTGCTGGCCGCCGTGGCCACCGGGGCGGCGTTGGCCGTGGCCGGGCCGCTGCACAGAACGTACGCCGGAATGATCGTGCGGGGTAGCGCATCCGGCCCGCCCTGATAAAACAGGTTGACATTGGCCCCGCCGCCGCCTTGTCCATACAGCAGTTGCAGGTCGTATAGCCCATCGGTAGCCGCCACAAAAGTGCCGCTACCATCGCGGGCCCCGTGACCGCCGCCGTTGTTGATGAAGAGCGAAGTAGCCGAGTTGGCCGAGCCTGGTACGGCTCCCGCGCTGGGCGAAGTGGTGGCCGGAAAAACCGGGTTGGACGTAAGCGCATCCGGCCCCACAAACAGGTAAGTGGCATCGTCCGAATTGGCGATAAACGTGTACGTGCCGGCCTTCAGGTAAATGCTGCCCCGGTAGCGGGCCGAAAACGTCTGCGGGGGAGACCCCGCCGCCACGCTGGCCGAAACGGGGAACGCTCCGCCGCCATTGAGGTAGTTTACCGGGGCATCCACCTGGCGCTGCCCCGGCACTCTGGCAAAAAACGCATTGACGGCCCCCGCGCCCAGGTTGCTGATATCACCGGCGTAATATTCGGCCGTCAGCCCATTCGAGTTGGTCGAATTATCCAAAAACGAGGGTTGGCAATTGGCCGACACCGTGACCGTGACAGTGGCCACGTTCGAGGTCAGCCCCTGATTGTCCTGCACGGTATAGCTAGCCGTGGCAATGCCCACGAAGCTGCCTAGGGGTGTAAAATTCACCGAGCCCGCCGGCGCGCCCACGGTGGTAAAGGTGCCGCCTGCCACCGCCACACTGTTGTCGAGGGCGCCGCCCGGTACCAGGTCAATCGTAGCCGTATTGAGGCTCGTGGCCGGGGCCGTAAACGAGTCGTTAGTCGTCAGGCTGAAGGTAACGGGGGTGCCTGAAGAAGTTGACGCCGCATCGGCCACCGCTACCGGAGCCACCTGCACCCCAAAGGTGTAGGCGCTGCCCACCGTCGCGGC